>NZ_RJPI01000006.1:0-115735 GCF_003943385.1 Streptococcus oralis | reverse complement strand
CTTCATCATAGCAAAAACATGATAATTTAAAACGGTTCTGCTCTCCAATCAGCCTAATTTCTTGAGCATCTGACAAATTTGTCAACAAAACCTTTATCTTATAGTTATCTACAGGAATCAAACCTTTAAAGACTTCTACCCATTTTTCATTTTTAGTCTCCATATCTAATTTCATCTACAGCTCCACTATTCCTTTTTATAAAATTAAACATCTACTTTCCATCTATTTCATTCGATACTTCAATAAGCAAATCTTGAAGTTCTTCTAAATCAAGATATAAGTTTCTAACACCTACAAGTAACTGAGAAAATGCTTGTCTATCTAATTGACGACTTTCGCTTAATGACTTAATTATTCTAGAATTCCCCTTCTCTATCCATTTTAAATGAAGAGGTAAATAATCATTTAAAATATCATTTATATTCTCTAAATTAGTAGAAGATATCTTGTTAAAGGTTTGGTTGTCATTTATTAAAGATAGACTTTTACTAATTCTTTTCAATTCTGTTTCTATCGTCACTTTCATCTCTTTTCTTATCTGGTTGCTGCTACTGTCTTATAGTAAAATTTTGCTTCCAGTATTTGTATCTATAAAATATCTCTGCTCACCTTCGTAAATAAGTGTAAGTTCTGTTCCGATAGGCATGTCGTAAAGCAATAATACAGCAGGTTCAATTTCAACAATTGTACTCCAGTCGCATACTGACATATTTTCAGGATTTGATAAGTATTCTTCGGTATCTATTTCAGAAAGAAAGCGCCAGCCATTGTCTAGCTCATCCACGGCATCCTCACGAAATACCCATTTCAATTCTGCTTTATTTTCTAAAATATGATTAGAAACCACTGAGCCACCTAAATGCATTTTTACTTCCTTTCCAAAAACATTCGTTTTAAATACAGGCTCCAGTATACAAGTCCATATCTTACTATGGATTCATCTTGCAATTAAATTTTTCCGAGCCTACTCGGATTACTCTACCTGCTAGAACTCCGACACCAACACGATTAATAAACTTCGAGTTCATCCCATGTTTCACCCAATGTTTTACCATTGATTAATGCTGCAGATAAAAATTCCATTTGATTATAGAATACTCTATATTCTTTCTCAGAAACAGTGAAATATATCTCCCCCAAATCTCTTCGTTGGCTAATATAAAATTTTTTATCTTGATGATATATGACAAACTCTTCCCCATAAGATAATAATTCCTTAAAAAACTCATATGTCATTTCCTTACCTCCCAATAACTTTTCCCCGTCAGAATCATAAAATTTTCTAGTAAGTAAATATTCTGTTTTTGTTATCAACAATATCTAAGCTAGAATCCGGTCGGCCTCCAAATAGATCTGGATTATCGGGGAGCGAGCATCGTATCAATCCTTTCAATAATCTGATACATATATCACAGTAAAATTTTTCGAAGCACGAANAACATCTACTCCTTGACACTTTAAGGAGTCTATTCGTTCTCCTTTGGGTTCGAAAAAATAAACATCGTATTTCTCATTATTTTACCTTATAAATTGTTCTCAATGCTTAGTTATGTAATACAAACCAGTTTTTCGTTCTTTGATTCTTTGGATGATTTATCTATAAAACATCATTATCCTGCCAAAAGAAATGAGCACCCTTTAAATCAAGATGTTCTATCTGAATGTCACGACAAACAATTGTCATTTGCAACAAACCAATATCAACCATACACTTCACAAAATCAGGATTCTCCTCATAAATTTGTAAAGAAATTTCTTGACCATGATGATGTAATTCTCCTCTAGTCATGTTTTTAACGGGTTGATCTTTTCTCCACTGAATGTCTAAAGCATCATTGCTATACTCTACTTTTGCGCATACTAAAAACTTAATTTCCCAGTATTTTTCTTTGTTATGATAATCTTCTAAGCACAAAGAAACCTCATCTCCAAAATAGGATATCTTTAAATCTAGTATTCCCATTTCCCAATAATCTATTTCTTCGATCTCTTTTTGTTTGCTTTTTAAATCAAATCGTAACACGACTTCTCTCCTTAATATTTATATCTCAAATTTGTCTATCATTTTTATAGTAATATTATTTTCATAAAAGATCCAAACTTCTAGCAATCTGCTTTTCAATTTCTGTATANTTGCATAGTTTTTTACTCAGGAGATATTTAAGAGCCATGTATCTTTTGTCCTATGAAAGTATAGAAAGGCTTAATCTTCTTGTTTTTAAAGAATGAACATTTTGAACAGTTAATCTCGCTTTGTGTCATCCTGCTCATACTATAAATCTATCAAAACCATCCTTCCTCGAGAGTTATATATATGATTCTATTGCATCTGAATAGGTTATTAATACTACTCGTCTATTCTTTTTAGTAGAAATTCTATAAAATTATCTGCATAGTATTCTCCATCTTTAAAAACAGGTAATTCATTGGTCAGACCGTCCTGATTTTGAAAATAGAACATGCCATCACCACATTCACAAATAACTAATTGCTCAGAATTACTGAACCCTTCTTTTCGATTCAGCTCGTTTATATAAACAAGATCTCCTCCTACAACAGTATCAAAATCTAATCCATAAATACTGAACATTTCTTCTCCATAAATCTCTCCCCCCATATAATTTTTCAGCCACCACTTATATGTTTCAGGAAAAGTAAAATTTAATCTTTTCTCAGCTTTTATAATCCATTCATCAGAAATCCCCTTTCCAAATGGTGCAAAATCTACA
Source organism: Streptococcus oralis (assembly GCF_003943385.1). Classification (GTDB taxonomy): domain Bacteria; phylum Bacillota; class Bacilli; order Lactobacillales; family Streptococcaceae; genus Streptococcus; species Streptococcus oralis_CA. The sequence goes on along the minus strand of NZ_RJPI01000006.1, from coordinate 113,005 downwards.
CCCTCGCTAGAAGCAATCTTCTTTTTCAATTCATCAATCATTTTTCACCTCATTTAATCCACAACATCTCTAGTTCTATTTTCTCAATAATTTCCTATCCTACTTATATTTATGATTTCTATTTACACTGAGCAATTCTTTTTGACTATCAATTCCATCTATGCTGAAGTAACTACTGTAAAATAAAAATGTTTTCCATTACTATCTATATACTGGTTGATATAATCTTTTGCTACGGAAATTGACTGGAGTAAGTCGCTACCATTATTTTTAGGAGAATAATACCAGCTATCATAAGTCAACTCAAGTCCCCCATTTCCTTCTACATAGACATTGCCACCAAGAATCATAAACTTTTTCGACTCTATCCAGTTAAGATATGCCAACATATCTTGATATGTGTATGCATAACTTGCAACACCCAATTCTGCTAGCGACTGACCTCTATTTTCAAAATTAAATTTACCTAGTTCCATATGATTGGACTCCTACTTTTTTATTTTTAGAAAGATAAGAAAAACAATCGATTTCATATTTTTCATCTCCAATCTCCTTATCAAGCCATGTACTAGCTCCTACTATCATATCATACATCCTTCTTAAGAAATTATGATATGATTAGAAGGCAATCCAGATAAGTCTGTCAGAGATTTTAAATGGAGGACAGGAATTGATTGAGCATTCTGTTATCAGATAAACTTTTTGAATAATTCTGGGATTCCACCTTCCTGTGTAAATAAAGTCTTTACAGCAAAATCATTATCGCAAAAAACAACTTCTTGAAAGTCATTATCAATTTTCCACTCAATATCCGTATAAGGAATATTATCATTTTCTACATTAACGATTTCAAACCAACCTATTGCCATTCCATAAAAAATAATCTCTTCCAATATCTGAGTTGAATATCCTTTGTTTCTAATAAAAAATGAAAATAAAGTCGAAATGATAGCATCTTCTTCCGCTATTGATAGTAGTAGTTCACTTAAATCCTCAATAGTCATTCTTATCTACCTCATCAAATTAATAGAATTCGAGCTCCCAAAAGATGCTGTCATCTATTTCTAACCTTACTAAAAAATCTTCCGTATCCGTTTCTATAGCATCAAATTCAACAGGAGATGTAGAGGAAACTAATATTAAGTTATTTATATCCTCTATTTCCTTTGAAAATTTTAAAAGCTCGTTCCAACTCATTTGATAGCCATATTTTGAATATAAGACTAGATCTTCAAATTCTGACATAGTCAGATTATTCGGTGCTTTTCCAATGGCATCAAATTCAAAAATNTACCATTTAGCATTATTAGATGGGATATTGGAAAGAATCTCAAAAAAAGAAATCTTTAAAAGAAATCTTTTTATTATATTTTGACATATTCCCACTTATTTTCATGGTATTTTCAACTCACTTTCTTCTAGTCTTTTGTGATAACATCAATTTCCAATTCATTCATCAAGAATATCTTGCATATATTTTATCAAAATTGCTTGGATATATGGCTTTACTCATCTCTATTTTTAGCAGGTATTTGATGCTTGCTGAGATGATATCCTATTTTATTAGCACCAAAAGAAGTTCTGTTCTCTGACTAAAACCTTAGAGACTTGAATTTCTTGGCACACAATCTTAATTAACATACTTGATAAAGTAATTGTAGCTTGTATCATATCATTTTTCTCTTCGATAAGTCTAATGTCATGTACAGTGTGAGACATGAGATTTTCAAAAGGAATATCTTTCATATTGAAATTCCTTGTGCCACTCTTGCTTTCCCAACATGTCCAACCAGCATCCGTCTCATAGTCAACCTTAAAACAACGGTAGAAAACTATCTCCCAGCAATACTGATCCGATTTGCCATTTTCAATCTCGATATAGAGTTTACATTCGTCCCCGAAAAATGAAGCTCTAAAGTCTAATGCGTAGGAATCCCAGTACTTCGTACTGTCAATCTGTTCCTGTATTTTTAAAATATTCATTTCCTCTCTCCTTTATTTTATGAAAAGGCATAGGTTCTAGTAGCGGATTCATTATTTTTGTTTTTCATCCAATACATTTTTTATTTCATACAACGCTATTATATCTACTATCAGTTCAGCTACTCTATTCAGAAAAACTGAGTGGCACAATCTCTACATCCCCAAGATTGTCAACTGAGTAACGTTGACTACCATTTTTAAACCAGCGTTCTAGAACGACATCATAGAGCATAAAGTGGGATTTTTCTTTAATCCAAGCTTCATCAATCTCATAAGGCTTTAAATACTCTAGTGCTTCGTTGGGATTAGTTAAGTAAAAATTTGGTTTTTCCACAGTGCCCGCTCTCTTAAAATACGACTCCAAATTTATCTCTCCGCTATCCTTATTTCTTATATTATACCCAGCTAAGTAGTATGCCAGTGAACTTTTAGAATCCGAAATTTCGATAGTTTGGTTAAGATTTTTATTCTTATAATTGTATCTAATAAATAGATATCTCCCATCAGATAATAGTTGCTGGTATTCAATAATAAAAGTTTCTTCAAAACCTACAATCACTTCCAAACTTTCATTTTCAGACAAGCCTGCATCAAGCCCTATGGGAATTATCCAGTCTGGTTCTCTAAACGACTGACTTCCGTCAACGGCTTTACTAAAATCAGCGAGGCCAGGTAAGATACCACTACGGGTTTCTGCATAGTTCATCTCTAGAAAGACATTACTTAAAGATTCATATACTCCTTTATAATAATACTTTTGATAGACACGATATAGACAAAACAAAGTTAGAAAAACTAATACAGTTATGAGTACAATTTTTAAAATTTTTTTCATTTCCCTTTTTCTTCTCTATATACTTACATATAACTTTTCTGCTATATTTGAAATCAAAATAATGATAGCCCCCCTACCGCAACTCCTTAGCTATTCTGCTTTTTTCAAGTTTTCCCTTGGCAATTCGTTTCCATAAAACAAGTGGGTTCAAACTATAAGATAGGCGTATGAGGTAATAATTGATCCATTCGATAAGGGCAAAAAGCTGTATCAATGTGGCTAAGATAGCCACTTGGAAACTCTGTGTATTCCAGACAATGACAGGAAAGCCTGAAATAAGTAAAATAAGGTCTAGTATTCTGAGCCCACCATATATTCTAGGGACATTTCCACTTCCGAACTGAGGATTGGACAGTCTTCTAATCAAAATCGCCCAATAGATTGAACCTTGAAGCAATATAAATGTCAGTAAAGACAGAGGATAGAGAATGGTTACTAGACTACTCCAATCAGAAAGCCGATTTTTCAAAAGGAAAAAACAAAACCAAAAGGATAGGACGGCTGAAAGCTCTCCCAAACAGAGGGACACCAACTCTTTTCTAACGTTCTCTTTTTGTATGTTCATCATCTCACCTATCTATCATCCTATATCAGAAAAAAGTTAATTTAAGCATTTTCTAGTCAACATTTCTTAGAATCAAGGCATTCTAAGCGTCGAACAGTCCAATTACTTTAATATAAATGCAATTCTAAGTTTAGAATTGCATTTATATATATGTTTTAGACCTATTCTAAGTCTATGATAGCCTTAAATTTTAATTTTTGAAGGATTCTAAAGCTAGAAGAGCTCTAAAATCACGAGAACTAAGCTATTCGAAGCGTAGAAGAACCTTTAGTGAATTTCAATAGCACTTCAACTAGTTACTCTTACAATTTTTCTGATGAGCTTTGAGTTTTTTCAGAGCCCAGTCATAGTGACTGGAGGTGGCACTTACAAAGTAGGAGCCTAGGCTTGTTCCTCCCGTCCACTTATAGACACCTTTTGTGAATAATTCGTCATTGCTAAAGTCTTCCACCAACTCTAAAACCTCTTTATGCGATTGCTCTAGTAGTCTAGTAGCTTCTTCTAAGGACGTTTTCTGGTGCTTCTTCCAAAAAGCGACATTCATTTCCCCATAAGTTTTCCAATTATAAGGTTCAGGGAGAAAAGGTCTTTCATGTCCCTTTTGATTAGAATGTACCCAGGTCAAAAGTAACTGATGCCATTCATAGAGATGGATCAGAACATCTCTTAGATTTTTATCTCTTTTCCAGTGAGCTTCTTTTTTCTTTTCATCTTTTGAAAAATCAAAAGGAGTCTGTAGTTCCTCTTCACTTAATTTAGATATAAAGTGATTGAGCTTTTCATAGTTTTCCTTAGAGGCTAGCACTAATTCCTCTTTCGTTCTTGGTCTAGGCATAGGTGTTCTCCCTTCATTTTCTAGTAGGTTGAGGTATTTTCTTACTTCATTATACCATAATCAAAAAGCAGTTCTTCATTTTACGAACAACTGCTTTTACTAACTATTTTTTATGCTTATAGTCACTACTTTACATATAAATCTCTAAAGCGACCATCCACTTCTGCTATTTGATAGAGCAAGCGGGATAGTTCTTGGTAATCTTCTTTTAAACATGAAAGGTGGGCTTGGCCAAATAAAGTAGCCAATTCCTCTTTTAATCTTGCCCCTTTCGGATCATGGTCTTTTAAGAACTTACTGAGATAGAGATTTCGAACAGCAGCAAGTTTAAAGCTAAAATACTGATGTAGTTGTTTTTGCTCCGTATTTAAGCCGTTTTCAGCAACTGCTTTTGCATAGCATTCCAACACACCGTTTTGGCCATTCAGATATCGACGCCTCATAATCCTTGCTGTTTCCTGATAGATTTCAGTCTGACTAGGACTCTTGGCCTTCTTAAAATTTCCCCACATGGAGTAGGCTCCGCGCTTATAGTCAATAGCATCTGCCTTCCAGGCTTCTAAGATGTCATTAAAAGCAACCTTCATACAGGCAAAACCAGCTGGATCATGCAAATAGAGGTACTGATCATCAATAGCATACACGGTTACGAAGTGATCCACACCATAAAGGATTGTGTGATTGGGATTGTAGGTCAGATGCCCCATATCAAGAGGTCCCAGAACGACAGGTCCATTAGACAGAAACATTTCTAACTTTCTTTTAATCTCTTCCAAATCTACTTCCACTCCATCTTTTAGATAGAATTCTTCATAGTCAAACCCAAGTATTTTTAAAGAATGAGAGATAGAAATATCTGGCATTCCGTTATCAAAGAATACTAGAGGATGCTGGTCATCTTCCTTTACGATACTAGCGCCATTTCCCATCACCATTATTGCCTCTAGAAAGTCTGCTTTAAAGTCATAGCCATAGCCATCCAGTGCCATTGCCAATGAATAGCTATAGCAAAGTGACACATCTCCAAAATACATCTGCATATTCCTGCCTCCTTATCTTCTATAGGACTATTATACCGAGAAAACTATTCGCATGCCCCATAAAATCCAAACAAAAAATATGGGTATTTGTGATTTACGGGCATGAATGTCAATAATTAAAAACTCTGTAAAGATTCTTTCTACAGAGTTAGGTTTGCATCTTTATAAAAAATTATCTAGTCCTTAATCACTGGTATCCAGAGTCCCATTTGATAGTCAGGTAAGGACATGTCTCCCTTGGTGTAAACTTCAAAGTCTGGTGCACCTGAATGACGATAGCCAGTTTCTGGGAAAAAGACTTCTAAAACATATTTCCAAGCATTGTGAATGCTAGCTGGTATAGGACCTTTGACTGGTACGATGGCATATTCAGCTGCTGGGATTTCCTTGATAGAAAGGCCTAGGACTTCTGCTTTCGCTTTATCCGTCACATCATAAGCCGCCATGTAGTTAATGATTTCACCCTCTTTGACATCAGAGCAGAGGCCAAAGGATTTGCCACTGCCCATACTTTCTAAGCTTTCAAAGCTGTGATTTGCATAGAGCTGCTCCCAAGCAGATGGGCACTGGCTATTGTCGATAGCTTCCAATAGGACGCCTGCTACAGTAAAAGCAGATTTCTTTTGAATCTTGATATCCATATTCTTTCCTCCTGTAATCTTTAAGGATAATTGAAGTCTAGGAAAGACCCGATAAGCTTTTCCATTTCTAACTTCTGAGGGGGTTTCACCATGGAATTTCTTGAAAGCTGCGCTAAAGGCATCCGCAGACTCATAGCCGTATTTGAGTGCTATATCAATAACTTTCTCAGAGCTTTCCCGCAAGTCTGTCACAGCTTCTGACAGCCTGCGATTGCGCAAGTATTCTGCTAAGGTCATATCTGCCAGGATAGAAAAGAGCCTGCTAAAAAGAGGGTAAGAATAGCCCGATAACTGCTGAAATCTTTTCATATCCACTTCTCCAGTCAGCTGCTGTTCCAAATAATCCATGGTTTGATTGAATTGATGCATCATATTCCTTTCTTCTTACCTCCACAAGATACAAAGGTCGTTAAAAGCAAAGTGAAAATAGGAAAATTAACGCTGGTTCTAGGTAATTTTTTCTTTTTCGCATAGTTTTTAGGCCGTGTTCAATTCTATCTATATTCTAGCAAATACAAGATACTTCCACCCTAGAATCTTTGTACAAGATTTAAAAGTGTAAAATCTATAACTTATCCTTTAATTTTTCAACAAAGAGATAAGCTGCCGGGCAGGTCAAGGTATTCTTAATCGTCAAATGGTTGATTTGATGGATCTTCTTACGATCTGTGTGGGGAAATTCACGGCAGGCCTTTGGTCGAACGTCGTAGATTGAGCAGAGATTGTCTCCTCCTAAAAACGGGCAAGGCATGGATTTAAAAACCTTATCCCCATCTTCATCCACCTGCAGAAATTCTGCTTCAAAAGCTGGTAATTTCATCTTAAAATACTTGGCAATACGAGTAATATCCGCTTCTTTGAAGTCGGGCCCCAATGTCTTGCAACAGTTAGCACAGGCAGTACAATCAATCTCAGCAAAGACTTCTTGGTGGATCTGCTGTGCAATCTTATCTAAGTTTTTAGGAGGTTTTTTCTTTAGATTTGCTAAAACTTTGCGGTGCTCCTTCTGTTTTTGCAAGGCTAGTTGATGGTAATACTCAATATCAATTTCTTTAGACATAATTGCTTTCTAATACAAGTGTTTTTGTCTATTATACCATAAACTATTTTCTATTTTTTGCCTTTATATACAAAAAGCCCTTCGGATAAAATCCGAGGGGCTTTTAACGTTGTTAAATCAACGGCCGAACTTTTGAATTTCAAGGTTCGGGATAAAATAGTTCACTGAACTATTTTATTTTTTAAGGTTGTAGAATGATTTCAATCCACGGTATTCAGCTACTTCACCAAGTTGGTCTTCGATACGAAGCAATTGGTTGTATTTAGCGATACGGTCTGTACGTGAAAGTGAACCAGTCTTGATTTGTCCTGCGTTAGTTGCAACTGCGATGTCAGCGATTGTTGAATCTTCAGTTTCACCTGAACGGTGTGATACAACGGCAGTGTAACCAGCTTCTTTCGCCATTTCGATAGCGTCGAATGTTTCAGTAAGAGTACCGATTTGGTTAACTTTGATAAGGATTGAGTTGGCAGCACCTTCTGCAATACCTTTTTCAAGGTAAGAAGTGTTTGTTACGAAGAAGTCGTCACCAACCAATTGAACTTTACCACCAAGACGTTCAGTAAGAGCTTTCCAACCGTCCCAGTCGTTTTCGTCCATACCATCTTCGATAGTGATGATTGGGTATTTGTTTACCAATTCTTCAAGGTAGTCGATTTGTTCTGCAGCAGTACGTACAGCTGCTCCTTCACCTTCGAATTTAGTGTAGTCGTAAACTTTACGTTCTTTATCGTAGAATTCTGATGATGCACAGTCAAATCCGATAAATACGTCTTTACCAGGAACATATCCAGCAGCTTCGATCGCAGCAAGGATAGTTTCAACACCGTCTTCAGTTCCTTCGAAACGAGGAGCGAATCCACCTTCGTCACCTACGGCAGTTTCCAAACCACGTGATTTAAGGATTTTCTTAAGTGCGTGGAAGATTTCAGCACCCCAACGAAGAGCTTCTTTGAATGATGGTGCACCAGCAGGTACGATCATGAATTCTTGGAAAGCGATTGGAGCGTCAGAGTGAGAACCACCGTTGATGATGTTCATCATTGGAGTTGGAAGAACTTTAGTGTTGAATCCACCAAGGTAGTTGTAAAGTGGGATTTCAAGGTAGTCAGCAGCAGCACGAGCTACAGCGATAGACACACCAAGAATTGCGTTTGCACCCAATTTACCTTTGTTAGGAGTACCGTCAAGTGCGATCATAGCACGGTCGATAGCTTGTTGGTCACGTACATCGTAGCCGATGATTGCTTCAGCGATGATGTTGTTTACGTTGTCAACAGCTTTTTGTGTACCAAGACCACCGTAACGAGATTTGTCACCGTCGCGAAGTTCAACTGCTTCGTGTTCACCAGTAGAAGCTCCTGATGGAACCATACCACGTCCGAAAGCACCTGATTCAGTATAAACTTCTACTTCAAGTGTTGGGTTACCGCGTGAGTCTAGGACTTCGCGAGCGTAAACATCAGTAATAATTGACATTTTTTACTCTCCTTTGAGTTAAATTTTTTACACCTCTATGATACCTTAAAAATAAGCGTTTTTCAAGAAAAAACGTTATCTTTGTGCAAATTTTCCTTAACTTTATAAAGTAATCGCTTTCTTTTGTCTGTTTTCTTGCGATTTTTGTGATATACTGTTTTTATGACAGATTTATCAAAACAACTACTAGAAAAAGCTCATGGTGGGCCGAAATTAAACCCAGGCGAACAACGCCGCTATCTCGGCACTTTCGAGGAAAGAGTTCTTGGCTACGCGGATATCAGTACTGCCAATAGTCCTGAATTAGAACATGGATTTTTCTCTATTTTAGAGGGTTTTCAAGAAAAGGTAGAGGAACTTTTCTTGAAAATCTCACCAAATATCGAGTTTGACAAACAGGTCTTTTACTTAAAACAAGCAAAGGAAAGCAACTGTCAGGCGACTATTGTTTCAGACGATCATATCACCTCTCCTTTTGGTCTTGTCATTCACACGAATAAACCTGTTCAAGTAGAAGAAAAGGACCTTAGACTTGCTTTCTCAAGCCTCTGGGAGGAGAAAAAGGCAGAGGCTCCTAAAAAATCTATCTGGAAAAAATGGTTTGGCTAGTCTTTCCTCAACTTCAATATACGGCCAATATTGGCTGCTGTGTGCTCTAAATAGACATTTGCTTTTTGCAGACTGTCTTCCAAAGACTCACTTTTCTCTAGAATAGAAAATGCTGCTTCTATATTTTCGAATGGTAGGGGTGGCAAATCGTTAGCAAGACTTCCACAAATAGCAATAACAGGGACTCCGTTAGGGGTTCTTTTTGCTACACCGATAGGAGCTTTTCCAACAAAGCTTTGACTGTCCAGTCTACCTTCTCCAACGATAACCAAGTCGGCCCCTGCAACTTTCTTGTCAAAGTCAATCAAATCCAAGCAAGTATCAATCCCAGATACGATACAGGCCTCAGCAAAGGCACATAGCCCAGCAGCAATGCCACCGCCGGCTCCTGCTCCTTTCAGAGATAGGGTTGTTGGCGAAAGTTTTTCATAGAACCGCCGCATAGCCAAATCTACTGTCTCAAACAGAGCAGTATCCAGACCTTTTTGTCTGCCAAATGTATAGGTCGCTCCTTGGTTGCCACATAAAGGGCTCACGACATCTGCTAAAATGCGAATCTTCACATCTTTAGGAATCCTATACAACTTGCTATTTGAAACTGACTCGAACTCAAGCAAAGTCTGACCGCAAGCTGGTAATTCTTTTCCATTCTTATCATAAAAACGATAACCTAAACCCGCAGCAATGCCTATTCCACCGTCATTACTAGCCGTACCACCAACTCCTATATAGATTTCTTTCATCCCTTGATCAACGAGATGGCGAATCAACTCTCCGATACCTCTGGTTTGGATGTGGAGAGGGTTTCGTTTCTCCTGCGGAATTTTTCCTAAACCAACCAAGTCAGCAACTTCAAAGAGCGCTATTTGACCTTTTTGAAAGTAACGCATTCCTTCATTTAGACCAAAAGGCCCTTTCACCTCCTGCCATTTTTCTTCGAGTTCAAGAGAATGTTGAATAGCGTCTACAGTTCCTTCCCCACCATCACCTACAGGGCAAAGCAGACATTCTACATCTGCTATCGATTTTTTGAAGCCCCTTTTTATAGCTTGAGCGACCTCTTCTGCCGTCAAACTTTCTTTAAAAGAATCGGGTGCGATTACAATTTTCATAGTTCCCTCTCATTCTAAGAAATCAATCAAAGGTAGAACTTCTAAAAAATCCCTCGTATCTACATAACAAGCTATCTCAGATTTTACGATTTCTTTAGCACAAAATGCAATACCGCATCCTGCTGATTTTAACATGAATAGGTCATTAGCCCCATCACCGATGGCAATCGTTCTTTCTTTGGGAAGTTTTAGGTCTTTTCTCCATTTCTCAAGAGTAGCTTGTTTTACTTGGGCTGTGACAATTTCACCAACTAATTTTCCAGTTAAAAAGCCGTCTTTGACTTCTAACTGATTGGCAGAGAAATAGGAAATACCGAGGGATTTTGCTAATCTCTCAACTATTGGTGTAAATCCACCAGACACTAGACCGACTAGAATACCATTCTTTTGAAGGATGGAGATAAATTCTTGAGCATTTTGGGAAAGATGGATGGATTTGAAGACAATATCAAAGACCGAAACCGGAAGACCTTTTAACAATGCGACTCTCGCTCGTAAACTCCTTTCAAAGTCCAGTTCACCTCGCATTGCTTGATTGGTAATCTTTGAAATTTCCGCCTCGCAACCTGCTTCTCTTCCTAAAAGATCAATCACTTCCTCTGCTATCAGGGTGCCATCAACATCCATGACACAGAGGCCCATTACTTGAGTCATCACTTCTCCTCTTTTCTAAACAGCCCAAAAATCGTATGAAAGAATCATACGATTTTATCTATTAGTTGACTAAACTATGGTACAAGTCCAGGTAAGATTTGCAGGCTGTATCCCATGAGAAATCGCATTCCATAGCTTGTTTTTGTAGATTTTTCCAAACGTCCGGCTGGTACTTATATACATCCAAGGCTGTTTGGAAACTCCAGTTAAGCCAGTATGGTGTTAAATTGTCAAAGCTAAATCCAGTACCAGTTCCTTCGATCGGATTGAAGGATTGAACCGTATCACGCAAGCCACCCACTTCATGAACCAATGGTAGAGTTCCATAGCGCATCGCCATCATTTGAGACAAACCACATGGTTCAAAACGACTTGGCATGAGGAAGAGATCACAAGCTGCGTAGATTTCTTGAGCAAGTTTGACGTCAAAAGTGATATTTGCTGATAGCTTGTCAGGATAGACTTGAGCAAACCAAGAGAAGGAATGTTCAAAAGCAGGATCTCCTGTTCCTAAAAGGACTATTTGAACGTCCTCCTGTAAGAAACGATGCAAGCTTTCTACAACGACATCAAAACCTTTTTGGCGTGTCAAACGAGAGACAATCCCAACTAGCGGAACATCTGCTCGGACAGGTAATCCAACTCTCTCTTGCAATTTTGCTTTGTTTTGTGCTTTTCCTGACAAGTCATCCTTATCAAAATGATAGTCTAAAAGAGCATCTGTCTCTGGATTATAGAGATCAGTATCGATTCCATTAACAATACCCGAAACCTTACCTGACTCCATACGAAGAATCTGATCCAAACCGCAACCAAACTGACTGGTCATAATCTCATGCGCATAGCTAGGGGAAACGGTTGTGACACGATCCGCGTAGAGAATACCTGCTTTCATCCAGTTAAGACAGTCATTCCAACGAAGGGTTCCATCAGCATAGCGTTCAAAACCAACACCAAACAAATCCCACAACATTCCTTCAGAAAACTGACCTTGGAATTCCAAATTATGAATAGTTAAAACGGTTCTGATTCCTTGATATGCCTGAATCCATCTGTATTTTTCCTTCAAGAGGAAAGGAATCATAGCGGTGTGATAATCATGGGCATGGAGGATATCTGGAATGAAATCAATTCGCTCCATGGCTTCAAGAGCAGCCAGTTGGAAGAAGGCAAAACGTTCACCATCATCGAAATCTCCGTAAACATGACCTCGGAAGAAATACGTTTGATTGTCTACGAAGTAGAAGGTAACACCATTCAAGACGGTCTTCTTAATACCACAGTACTGTCTACGCCATCCTACACTCACTTCAAAGTGAAGAACATCCTCAATCTGGTCTCCGAACTTAGCCTCTACCATATCATAATAAGGTAAGAAAACTGCAACTTCGTGTCCTGCCTTTACTAGTGATTTGGGAAGAGCGCCAATGACGTCTCCCAAACCACCTGTTTTTGAAAAGGGCGCACCCTCTGCTGCTACGAATAAAATTTTCATGAATGAATATCCTCTGTAACTTTTTCGCCTTTTTTGACTACAACTGGGTGTTCTGCAGTACCGCGAATAACGACACCGTCCGCAACTTCAACTCCTTTGTCTAGGATGGCATATTCAACTTGGGCACCCTGACCAATCACAACACGAGGGAATAAAATGCTGTCTTTCACCACACTATCTTTGTGAACATAAATGTTACGAGATAGGACTGACTGAACTACTTCACCCTCAATGATACTACCAGAAGCAAACTGAGAAGTACTTACTTTTGAAGTGTTCGCATAGTAGGTTGGTTCTTCATTCTTAACTTTGGTATAAATCTTTTGGTTAGGTGAGAAGAGAGAGTAGAATTTTTGAGACTCCAACATATCAATATTGGCTTGATAATAGGATTGAACGGAGTGAATATTGGCTAGATAGCCCGTGTATTCGTAAGCAAAAGCACCTTCTTTTACAGCTAAATCGCGGAGAACATAGCGTAATTTTTCTGGATATTCTTTTTGAACTTCTTCTTCAAGTCGTTCAATCAACCACGGAGTATCAACGACGAATATATCTGTAGACATGTTGAAAAGTTCATCTGTTGATTTGGCATCAAAAAGTTTATGAGAAAGAACATGGTCTGTTTCATCCACTTCCAAGATGGCATTAACATCTGAAATATCCTTTTTAGGTAATTTCTTATAAACAACTGTAATCGGACGACCGGCAGTAGTATGTAAATGGAATACTTGATTGAGGTCAATATTCACCACGATATCACAGTTAAGTGCAACCGTCTGATTTGATCCTGAACGTTTCAAATAAGTGAGAAGCTGTTGGTAATATTCTTTCCCAACTGTGCTACTTTCAACACGCGTATTATAAATACCTAGATAGTAGTGACTGAGAAGGGTAGATAAGCCCCACTCACGTCCTGAACGAATGTGGTCAAAGACTGAACTGATATTATCTTGTTGGAAAATTCCAAAGACACTACGAACACCAGCATTTGCAAGGCTAGAAAGAGGGAAGTCAATCAAACGATATTTTGCTCCAAATGGCAAGCTAGCCACCGGACGGTGTTCTGTTAACGTTGACATATCGTGAAAACCAACGGTGTTTCCTAAAATGGCTGAATATTTATCAATCTTCATCTGTTGCTACCCCCACTACTTCATCATATCCTACTACTTGTACTTCGTCTGTTCCATCAATTTCGACACCTTCAGAAATAACAGCACCTTCACCAATGATGGCACGTTTAATTTTTGCACCTTTTCCGATAATGGCACCACTCATGATTACAGAGTCTACTACTTCAGCACCCTCACGTACTTGCGCTTCTGTTGAGAGAATAGAATGCTTAACAGTTCCATCCACGAGACAGCCATCCACAACTAAAGAATCTTCTACATGAGCGTGTTTTCCAATAAAGTTTGGTGGTGAAATCAAGTTCCGTGAGTAGATTTTCCACTGACGATCACGACTATCCAAAGCGTTGTTTGGATCAATGTATTCCATATTGGCTTCCCAAAGGGATTCAATTGTACCAACGTCTTTCCAGTAACCCTTGAATTCATAAGCATAGACACTTTCACCAGACTCAAGGTAGTTTGGAATAACGTTTTTACCGAAATCTGACATATCTACCTTGCTCTTTTCAGCGGCTACTAGCATGTTGCGTAGACGTTTCCAGTCAAAAATATAGATTCCCATAGAAGCTTTAGTAGACTTAGGTTCTGCTGGTTTTTCTTCGAATTCGACGATACGATTGTTTGCGTCAGTATTCATGATACCAAAACGGCTAGCTTCTTTGAGGGGTACATCCAAGACAGCTACTGTCAAACTGGCATTGTTGTCCTTGTGAGATTGGAGCATGTCATCATAGTCCATCTTGTAAATATGGTCTCCAGAGAGGATGAGAACATATTCTGGGTTAACACTGTCGATGTAGTCAATGTTTTGGTAGATAGCGTGGCTAGTCCCTTCAAACCAACGGTTTCCTTCACTTGCAGAGTAGGGTTGAAGGATAGAAACACCTGTATTAATGCCATCTAGTCCCCAGCTTGAACCATTTCCGATGTGGTTGTTCAAGGCAAGAGGCTGGTATTGTGTAATCACACCGACATTGTGAATCCCAGAGTTAGCACAGTTGGAAAGAGCAAAGTCAATGATACGGTAGCGCCCACCGAATTGCACTGCTGGTTTGGCAATGCTTTGAGTGAGTTTTCCGAGACGTGTTCCTTGCCCACCGGCAAGGATCAAAGCTAGCATTTCATTCTTCATTTTCTACTCCTTTTTGGGTTTTATTTGTGACAGTTTTAGTTGGTTTCAAGCGACGTTTAATCTTCCAGATACTTGCCCCCATAGCTGGCAAGGTAAAGGTCAAGGTCTGCTCATAATCTTTCCATAATCCTTCTTGAGTTTGAACCGTTTGGTTGTATTCTTTCCAGACACCACCCCATTGTTCCAATTCTGTATTCCAAACTTCTTCATAAACTCCTGCGACAGGAAGTCCGATTGTAAAGTCTTTTCGTTCAACAGGCGCCATATTAAAGACACAGACTAGCATTTCACCCTTTTTACTCTTACGAATAAAGGAAAGGACACTCTGATCTCTATTATCCGCATCGATAATTTCGATGCCGTCGTAGCTGGTGTCAATTTCCCAAAGGCAACGATGCTCTTTATAGAATTGATTGAGTTGAGAAGTGAAGTATTTCATTTTAGCATTCATTGGATCTTCCAAGTTAGACCATTCTAGCTGTTCCTCAGACTTCCACTCTAAGAACTGACCATATTCGCTTCCCATGAACAAGAGTTTCTTACCTGGATGACAAATTTGATAAGTGTAGAGATTTCGCAAACCTGCAAATTGATTGTATCGATCTCCCCACATCTTGTGCATCATGCTCTTCTTACCATGAACGACTTCATCATGTGAGAATGGTAAGAGGTAGTTTTCATTGAAAACGTACATGAAGCTGAAGGTTACCAAGTTAAAATCATACTTACGATAAATCGGGTCTTCCTCGTAGAAACGGAGAATGTCGTTCATCCAACCCATATTCCACTTGTAGTCAAATCCTAGACCGCCCATTTCTTTCATACCAGTAATCTTTGTTGCTGATGAACTTTCTTCTGCAATCATCATCACATCTGGATGCGCTAACTTGATAACAGTGTTCAAACGTTGAAGGAAATAGTAGCCTTCGTAGTTGAGGTTACCACCGTCTTTGTTTGGAGTCCAAGGAGCATTATCATAGTCTAGGTAGAGCATATTGCTGACTGCATCCACTCGAATACCATCTAAATGATAAAATTCAATCCAGAATTTAATGCTAGAAATCAAGAAGGACTGAACTTCATTCTTCCCAAGGTCAAAGTTAAGAGCTCCCCAACCGTAGTTATGGGCCTTGTTGTGGTCTTGGTATTCAAAAGTTGGTGTTCCATCGTAATAAGCAAGGGCGTCATCGTTGATGGTAAAATGACCTGGAACCCAATCCACAATTACACCGATATTGTTTAAATGACATTCCTCAACAAAATCTTGGAATTCCTCTGGTCGCCCATAAGAGTGCTCCATAGCAAAGTAACCCATAAGCTGGTAGCCCCAACTCAATCCAAGCGGGTGAGCCATTAAAGGCATAAATTCGATGTGAGTGTAATTCATCTCAACAAGGTATGGAATGAGTTCTTCCTTGAGTTGTGCAAAGCTGTATGGACTACCATCTGGATTTCTCTTCCAAGATCCAGCGTGAGCTTCATAAATATTGACTGGTCTCTCAAAAAAGCCCCAGCGTTTTCTCCTAGCTAGCCAAAGACCATCTTTCCATTTTTTCTCTGGAATATCAGTCAGGATGGCTCCAGTCTCTGGGCGGGCTTCAAAACGAACCGCCAACGGATCAATTTTCATAATCTGGTGCCCATTTGCACGCGTGATATGATACTTATAAATCTGCCCTTCATAAGCCAGACTTGTGAAGACTTCCCAAACACCTGCTTCATTACGAACCATGGGAATTTGATGCTCTGTCCAGTTTGTAAAATCACCAACTAAGTGCACAGCCTGAGCGTTAGGTGCCCAAACACGGAAAGTAAAACCAATTTCTCCGTCTTTTTCCTCTTTATGTGCTCCTAGATAGTGCTGAAGATGAAAATTTTCTCCAGTAGTGAAGGTTCTCAATGCTTCTTGATTATTCATCCAATCCCCTTTCTTTTTGTAAGCGTTTTCTATAATTCTATTATACTATCTTTTAAAAGAACTTTCAAGCAGTTTACGGAATTTCTTAAAAAATATCTTGAAAATTTTAGAAAATATATTTTAACATTATATAATTTTTCATTTAATTGTTGAAAAAATAAATGATTTACATATATTTGCTTAGTATAATATCAAAACATTCGTTATTTTTCAAATTCTAACTGAATTTTTGAGCAAAAATAAAAATCAGGAAGCTAAATTCCTGATTTTTTAGATTACTTCACATCAAAAACAATGGATTTGACATTTGTCATTGCTTCAATGCTGTATTTAATCCCTTGCACTCCTGCACCAGAACCCTTTACACCAAGGAATGGGAAATTATCTGGTCCACGTTGTGTTTTGTTATTAATATGAACCGTTCCAACTTCAAGTTTTTCAGCAATTTCAAATGCCTTCTTAAAGTCGTTTGTAAAGACAGAGGATTGAAGACCGAACTCAGATTCATTGGCAATTGCTACCGCTTCATTTGCATCGGAAACACGGATAATTGGGAGAACAGGGCCAAACGGTTCCTCCCATGCTAATTTCATATCTCTTGTGACATAATCAAAAAGTCCTGGCCAAATGAGATTGCCCTCACGTTTGATTGGACTGAGCGCTTTGGCACCCTTTTCTTGAGCGTCCTGAATCAATCCCCAGATGAAATCAGCTGAAGCATTGTCAATAACAGGTGTGATATCTGCATTGTCAAATGGGTCACCGACTGTTAGCTTAGCAACTTCAGCTTGGAGCAATTCAGTCAATCTGTCTGCTACGCTTTCCACAACCAAAACACGTTTGATAGCGGTACAACGCTGACCAGAGTAGCTAAAGGCTCCACCGACGATTTGTTTAGCTGCGTGTTCCAAGTCTGCATCTTCGAGAACAATAGCTGCATCTTTCCCACCAAGTTCAAGCATGATAGGACGCATTCCAGCTAAACGACCGATTCGCTCACCAATTGGAGTCGAGCCAGTAAAGTTGATAAAGTTAACTTCTTGGTGTTCAATGATATAGTCACCGATTTCAGAACCACGGCCAGTTATCGTATTAAATACTCCTGCTGGAATACCTGCCTCATCAAAAGCCTTGGCTAATAACAGACCTGAGATAGATCCTTGTGTTGGTGGTTTAAACATGACGACATTTCCTGCAATCAAAGCCGGAGCAATCTTAGATCCAGAAAGGTTAACTGGATAGTTAAATGGCGCGATAGCTAAAACGACACCAACTGGCTCACGACGGACAACGGCTAGTTTGTTTTTACTTGCAGCTTCAAAACCGCCCCCTTCCATTGCTTGTCCAGTGATACGGAGACCTTCTTCTGCAGCAAAACGAATCAAATCTGCTGTACGTACTACTTCTCCAATGGCTGCTTTTATCCCTTTAGCAACCTCTTTGGCAAGAATTGTACCAATTTTTTCTTTATCACGTTCCAAAATGTCTGCTGTCTTATGCAAATAGGCTGCACGCTCAACTGATGCTAAATCACGCCATGCTGGGAGAGCTGCACGCGCAGCTTTCATAGCCTCATCTACTTCAGCTTGACTCATAGCCGGTACTGTCCCCAGCTTTTCCTGATTAATGGGTGAATAGATTGTAATTTCCTTTTCAGATGATTTCCAATTTCCATTTACTAAATTCTGATATCTTGCCAATTTTCTTCCTCCTGAAAATTATTAAGACTTATTTTATCAAATTTTCAGAAAATTACAACCCTTTTGTGAAAAAATTGAGATTTTTTTCACAATCTTGATCCTTCAAATTATTTGAAACTTAATTCTACTCTTCATTAAAAATCTCATAAATGACAAAAAGGATTAGATAATCTAACCCTTTTTACTACATTAATTTATGAGAGCACTTTTAAAACTGCGACGCTAATATCATCAATAACATTTTCTTGTTTTGAACGACTGTTGGTAAGGAACATTTCAAGCTTACCTGCATTTTCAAAGTAGAAGGAGGTTCCCTTAGCATTGAATACCACCAATAAGTGCTCTGCTCCACCGTGAATCTCATAAACAATCCACCCGCTATTCTCAGCAGCTGTATGGACAAAGACATGACGGTAAATTTCTTCATATGTTGGATAAGAGAAGGCACTGATTTGCGTTTTTAGGCGGATAATCTGACGAATAAACTCAATGCTGTCTTGGCGTTCATTGATCAGATCCCAGTTGACTTGGTTAACACTGTCCGGAGCATTATAGCTATTCATAGCACGTTCTCGGTCTGCAGGAGTTAGTTCTCCATGTTCACCAGTTGGAATCAACTTAGTTCGTCCAAACTCTTGACCAAGTTCCATAAAGGACATACCTTGCATGAGAAGGTTCATAGCTGTCGCTGTCTCAACCTTGCGCATAATCTGGTCGGAACTCTTATCAGGATGAAGGGTTGCTAGCAAGTCATGAAGATTGTAATTGTCATGAGCTTCAACATAGTTGAGAACTTGGTTTGGACTGAGATAGGATCCCAACTCTCGGCTACCAAGAATAGCCTTGGCGACGATTGGTTCTGTAGCAGCACCACTCACAAATCCTGATTTGATTGCTCCATAAACTTCTCCTCCTTTGATCGCATCACGCTGATTATCGTTAAAGAAACCTATATTTGGCATCTGATAGGCGTTATCCTTCTTAGCCTTATCATAAGGAGCAAGACCTGTTCCCATATCCCAGCCTTCTCCATAAGTGAGAATACGCGGATCGACCTCATCCAGTGCCCAACGAATTGCCTGCATAGTTTTGACATCATGAATGCCCATCAAGTCGAAACGGAAACCGTCAATATTGTATTCTTTCACCCAATAAAGGATGGAATCAATCATATACTTGCGGAACATCTCGTGCTCACTTGCAGTTTCATTTCCTACTCCCGTACCGTTTTGAAAAGTTCCATCACGATTCATACGATAGAAATAATCGGGAACAGTTGTCTGGAATGGAGCGTCAACTGTTGAAAAGGTATGGTTATAAACCACGTCCATAATGACACCGATTCCTGCATCATGATAAGCCTGAATCATGGTCTTGAGGTCTCGAATAACTTGTCCGGGATCATCTGGATTGCTAGAGAAGCTCGTTTCTGGTGCGTTGTAGTTTTGAGGATCATAACCCCAGTTATAGGTTACATTTCCATCTTGATCATATTCCTTATGACGATCAAAGATGGGTTGAAGTTGAACATAGTTGCAACCAAGTTCTTTAATATAGTCAAAGGCGGTTGCTTGACCGTACTGGTTAACTGTTCCAGTCTGAGCAGCACCCAAGAAGGTTCCGCGGAGTTCTTCAGGAACACCAGATGTAGGCGATTTGGTAAAATCTCGAATATGCATTTCACAGATAACTGCTTTACATGGATTCTCCAAACGCCATGGCGCTTCTGTCCCATGTTTGACTTCAAATCTTTCTACTTGTCTGTCTTTGCGAGAAAGAATAACAGAACGTTTCCCGTCAGGACTTGTTGCAGTTGTGTAAGGATCTCTCGTCAAAGTCTGGTGGTGAGGAAATTCAATTTGATACTGATAAGCCTTACCAGCAAGATTTTCATCTAAGTCTAGACTCCACACACCAATGGTATTGTACTTATGACTATATGAATAGCTATTGCCACGCTCTAGATTAAAGGTTTTCCAAATAGGTGCATCGTTACTAGTGTTTTCATAGACAACCACCTGAACAGCTGTAGCTGTTGGAGCCCAAAGTTTAAAACTGGTCTGGGAATCAGATCCTTGGCAGCCCAAGTCTCCTTGATATCCCCAGTGATGATCAAAGCTTGCGCTATGGATGGCTTTATCAAAGGCAAAAGGATTTTGATCTTTATAGTAAGGACTAGCAATAGCTGGGTTTTCAGAATAATAAACAGTCTCGTCGCCCTCTAAAATCCATGCTTCTGTTAGCAAGGGATAGTAGTTAAAACGTACAAGATATTCTTTTAATACACCATCTATCTCGGCTTTGAAGGTGAAACTATCCACCTTTTCCTGACTGGTCACGGTAAAAGAAAACTGAAGACCAAAATAAGTGGTCTCTGAAGTTAAAGAGTTTTTGTTTTCATCTCGGTCTGTGCTAAATGAGCAAGCTGTATAATCTCCATTTTTTCTATGAAAATGGAGAAGAACGGGATAATTGTACATGTTTTTTCCTAATTTCTATTTTAATTTTATTTGATTCTGATGGATTCAGTTGGCATTTCATCACGATGGACAACAGATTTTAACCATGTCAAAACACATCAGGAGAGATAGTTTGAGACTATCTAACACCTAGTTTTCAACTATTCTTTACAAACTTTCCAACCAGGCTTCATCTCGAACTTCGATACCAAGTTCTTGTGCTTTTTGGAGCTTACTTCCTGCATCCGCTCCTGCTACGACTAGATCTGTTTTCTTGGATACACTGCCTGTGACTTTGGCACCAAGACTTTCGAGTTTGCTTTTTGCTTCTGAGCGTTTGAGACGTTCCAATTTTCCTGTCAGAACTACTGTCAAACCTGACAAGGCCGCATCTGCCACTACTGTCTGTCCTTTGTAGTCCAGATTGACTCCAGCTTCTTTCAACTCATCTAAAAGAATCTTAGACCCTTCTGTAGCAAAATAGGTCTGAAGACTTTGAGCAATCACACCACCCAAGCTTTCGATACTTGCCACTTCATCTGGATCTGCTTGGGCTAGATTTTCAATAGAGTGGAAATGTTGGAGTAATAGCTGACTTGCTTTGCTTCCGACATGGCGAATTCCCAGACCAAACAAGAGCTTTTCAGCAGAGTTTTCCTTAGATGCTTGAATGGCCTGATACAGTTTAGAGGCTGACTTTTCCTTGACGCCCTCTAAAAGGAGGAATTCGTCTTCTTTCAAACGGTAAATATCTGCCACATCCTTTACTAAATTGGCAGCAAAAAGCTTTTCAACGATGGATGGACCAAGTCCTATAATATTCATGGCATCTCGAGAGGCAAAGTGAATCAAACCTTCCATGATTTGAGCAGGGCATCTTGGATTGATACAACGAAGAGCCACTTCATCTTCAAAGTGAAGCAATTGACTGTCACAACTTGGACAATTAGTCGGAATATCTAGTTTTTCTTCAGAAACACGCTTTGACTCTACCACACACAAAACAGCAGGGATGATGTCTCCAGCCTTATAAACTATAACCGTATCGTCTTTGCGGATATCCTTTTCGGCGATATAATCTACGTTGTGAAGAGTTGCACGACTAACAGTGGTCCCAGCAAGCTGAACAGGTGTTAGATTGGCAGTTGGGGTCACAACACCCGTACGACCTACTGTCCAGTCAACTGAGAGTAGTTGGGCTTCTTTTTCTTCAGCGGGAAATTTATAGGCGACTGCCCACTTGGGCGCTTTAACGGTAAAACCAAGTTCTTCTTGACCTGCTAAGTCATTGACTTTAATAACCACTCCATCAATATCGTAAGGCAAATGTTCCCGTTCTTGTCCAACTTCTTGGATAAAATTCCATATCTCATCAATACTTTCAGCCAGAATTCGTTTAGGATTAACTACAAAGCCAAGCTGTTCAAGATGCTTCAAGACCTTTTCTTGGCTATCACGAGTAGAAGGGCTTGCTTCTTGATAGAGGAAAGTGGCAAGATTGCGTTTGGCTACTACTGCTGTATCCAACTGACGCAAAGTTCCAGCCGCCGCATTACGAGGATTAGAAAATTCAGGCTCTCCATTTTCTTGGCGAGCTTGGTTGACTTGGTCAAACGAAGCGCGTGGCATATAACACTCTCCACGAACGGTAATATCAAGTTCTTCTGGCAAGGTTAAAGGAATGTCCTTGACACGCTTGAGATTTTCTGTGATATTTTCACCAACAGAACCATCCCCACGTGTGGCACCAACAACCAAAATCCCCTTTTCATAGGTTAGCGAGATAGACAAACCATCGATTTTTAGCTCACAGATGTAAGTGGGATGGGCTAACTCCTTACGAACACGCGCATCAAAAGCTTCTAACTCTTCACGTGAAAAAGCATCCTGCAAACTATAAAGAGGATACTGATGACTGTATTTTTCAAAACCATCTAAAACCTTACCACCAACACGATGGGTCGGACTGTCCGCTAAAACTTGATCTGGATAGGCAGCCTCCAACTCGACCAACTCTCGGTAGAGGCGATCATACTCGCTATCTGAAACCGAAGGATTGTCACTCGTATAGTACTCCGTCGCATAGCGGTTGAGTAAGGCAACTAACTCATTCATTCTTTCATTCATAAAACCATTTTACCACAAACCAAGCCCTCCTCACAATGGAGAAGGGCTGAAAAATAGTTAATAGTGAAATTTTTTTAAAGAAAGGGGATTTATACCTTTTTTTCAAAACGACTTCGCACATAAACGAGGGAGAAACAAGACAGGACAATAACCCCGCTTCCAATGATCAGAAAAGAAGAGAGATGTACACTTGGTAGCACCGTCATAAGGCCTTTTGCAATCGGCATAAATAGGATGGCTAATGTAAAAATTGTGCTTAGGACTCTCCCCAAGTATTCTCCCTCAACCTTGGTTTGCACCTGAGTAAAAAAGTGAATATTAAATATCGTCATAAACAGTTCACAAACTAAATTTCCAGAAAAGGAAAGAAAAGTTGGCAGTGGTAATCCCATCATAAAAACTCCAACTCCAGTCAAAGCCAATAGAATCAAAAGATTATAAATACTTGCCTTTATTTTACTAGCTAGAAGAGCTCCGATAATCGAACCAATAGCACCCATAGTCAAAATACTAGCATAAGCTCCTTCTACCCCGTAAAGTCGATTTGAAAAGGGGAGGAGAAATTCAAAAGCTGCAAAAAAGAAATTAACACTGGAAGCTACTAACAAAAGGAAAAAAATCTCTTGCTGGCGCCAAATATAGCTAATTCCTTCTTTCATATCAGCAAAAATATTTTTCCAGCTGAAAGTCTTTTTCTCTTGTAACTGAGTCTCTTTTTTGGGAAGGAAAGCTACTAATGTAAATGCGATGAAAAAACTAATGGCATCTAAAACAAGCGTCATATGGAGACTGGCAAATTGTAAAACGAGGAAAGAAAGTACAGGGGAGCTAACACCTACAACCTGCAAAACGAGCTCTAAGCGAGCATTATATGTCACAATCTCGTCTTTTTCTACAACCTCAGTTATAATGGCTTTATTGGCTGTACGAGAAAATGCAAAGGCAACCGCCTGAACAATATTGGCAAAAATCAAGGCAGCAATCATCAAGCTATCATTTCTGATGAAAGAAATAGCTAAACAGAGAATACCGCAAATCAAGTCTGTCGTCATCAAAATTTTGCGACGCGAAAAGCGGTCTGAAATCACTCCGCCAAAGGGATTGACCAGAATCGATGTGACGAGTTCAGAAATCTGATAAATTCCAAGAACAGTCTGTCCTATCGTCCCCATCGATGCCAACCAAACACTGTTTCCATAGTCATAGAGCATATTCCCTATTTTATTAATAGCCCCACGACTAATCAACTGGATTGCATGTCGATTCATATAAAAAGCTCCTCTCAAATTTTGAAACTATTGTATCAAAACTGAAAGGAGTCTCTTTAAATTTCCCTTATTTGGGAAATTTAAGCATTTACAAATTTTTCATAATGTTCCTGATAGTAAGCCACTTGCTCTGGAAGTCCAAGCACATCAAAAATATGCATGGCTTCCTGCATCTGACTACAACCTTCTTCTTTCAAATCTCTCTGGTAGAGGGAGAAACCTTTGAGATAGTGGAAGATATTGCGCTCATAAAGCTTGATACCATTTCCAATCAACTTCTCCACATAGCCCTCAAAATAGTCCGCATCCGTAAAGGAACGGTTTTCCAAACAATGCTGGTAACAGTTCAGAGCTAAAATCAAAACAAGTTTACGATGCCGACCAATTTCTTTGTAGTACTCTTCTCGCTCCATGACTTCTCTGCCAATCCGAGCCACATAGTCCACATTGTAGAAAGTATAGAGATTTCCGAAAAGAATCAACTCATACATGGTCCATTCTTCTGTTTGAAAAAGATAATCTGCTACTTTTTCCAAATCACTCTGCCTCATCGCGTAATGAGCATCTCTTTGACAAATCAGACCTTGTAGCAGAATCCAATTCAGCTCAAAATAGAGGGGATTGGTCGAACTCTTCGCTTTCTTGAGCTGTTCCTTTTGAAGCTTTTGAAAACCAGCAATATTATTTGAGTAGTAAAGCGGAATAATCTGTGCCATCAAGGCAACATGTTCATGATTTTGAAAATCCCTAGCCTTGTCCATGAAATTTTCAATAGTCACATGAATATTGTCCAAAATCTCAAAGAAACGAGAAACTGCTAGGTCAGACTCCCCAAGCTCGAAGCGAGATAACTGAGAGGTTGAACACGATTCACCTGCCGCCTCTTTCAAGGAGTACTTCCCACTTGTTCGAAATTCACGAAATACCTTTCCAAGATGTTCCATCTTTACACCTGCTCCGATAATTCTTCCCATTCAAGCATAGCCTCTTCCTGACGATGGCTGATTTTATCCAGTTCAGCCTGCAATTCCATGAGTTTTTCGGCATCGTTTGTCTCCAACATTTGTTCAGAAATAGTTTGGCTTTGACTTTCTAACTCTTCGATTTCAGCCTCTAAACTCTCGATTTGTCGCATGAGCTTACGGGCTTCTTTCTGACTTTCTTTCTGAGCCTGGTAGTCATTGACTGGGCTCGGTTCTTTTGCTTGATTGTTAGTTGAAGCTTCCTCAGTTTGAATCATTTCTACTTCTGCTTTCTTATCAACATAGTAGTCATAATCTCCAAGATAGAGGGTCGAACCATTCTCAGACAATTCCAAAACATGAGTGGCTACACGGTTGATAAAGTAACGATCATGACTGACAAACAGCAGGGTCCCGTCAAAGTCAATCAGGGCATTTTCTAACACTTCCTTGCTATCAATATCCAAGTGGTTGGTCGGCTCGTCAAGGATCAGGAAGTTATTATTTTCCATAGACAATTTAGCCAATAGCAAACGAGCTTTCTCGCCACCAGATAACATTCCTACTGATTTTTTAACATCATCTCCTGTGAAAAGGAAGGCACCAAGGCGGTTGCGGATCTCAACTTCTGGAGTCAGTTTAAAATCATTCCAGAGTTCATCAAGTACCGTATTACTTGCGGTCAACTTACTTTGAGTCTGATCATAGTAGCCAACCTCAACATTGGCACCAAATCGCTTTTCTCCCCTGATAAAAGGAATCTGGTCTACTATCGACTTGATAAAGGTTGATTTGCCAATACCATTTGGTCCGACAATCGCAACAGCGTTCATCTTACGAAGGTCTAGGTTGATAGGTTCTGACAATATTTCCCCATCATAGCCAATGGCTGCATTTTCAACAGTCAAAACGACATTTCCCGACGTTTTTTCAGACTGGAAGGTCATATTGGCTGATTTCTTGCCAGCTTCAGGCTTGTCTAAGCGATCCATTTTTTCCAGTTGTTTGCGTCGAGATTGAGCACGCTTGGTCGTTGAAGCTCGCACTAGATTGCGATTGACAAAGTCTTCTAGAGCCGCGATTGCCTTTTGTTGCTTTTCATAGTTTTTTGCCTCAGTAGCTAGCTTTTGCTCCTTCAACTCGACAAAGCGAGAGTAATTACCTACATAACGATCCAAAGAATGCTTGGTCAAATCCAGTGTAACCGTCGCAACCTTGTCCAAAAAGTAACGGTCGTGACTGACAATAATGAGTGCACCGCTATAGTTCACCAAGTAATTTTCCAGCCAGGCAATGGTTTCGATATCCAGGTGGTTGGTCGGCTCGTCCAAGACCAAGAGATTGGGCTTTTCAAGGAGCATTTTAGCCAGTGCGAGACGAGTATTTTGACCACCTGAGAGCTCGGCAATTTTCGTCTGCCACATAGTCTCATCAAACTTGAAACCATTCAAGATAGCACGGATATCAGCTTCATAGGTAAAGCCACCAGCCTGACGGAAATTTTCTGACAAACGGTCATAATCCGCCATCAGTTTATCCAAATCCTCACCAGACTTTTCACCCATCTCTAGTTCCATCTGACGAAGTTGCTTCTCAGTTCGACGTAGGTCATCAAAGACATGGAACATTTCATCGTAGATGGTATTCTCAGACTCAAATCGGCTATCTTGGGCTAGATAAGACAGAGAAATATCTTTTTTCTTATTGATTTCCCCACTAGTTGGCTCCTCTTCTCCAACCAAAATCTTCAAAAGAGTAGACTTACCCGCTCCATTTCTCCCAACGAGGGCAATCCGATCTCGTTCATCTACTTGCAGATTGATATTATCAAAAAGAACCTCTCCTGCAAATGAACGTTCAATTTTATTAGCTTGTAAAATAATCATATAGGTAGTATAGCATGTTTCTCTAAGGGGTTCAAGACTATAGAATCCATTTCATTTCAAGCTTTTTCAGAAAGTTATGCTAACGTTTTACTAAAATGATAAATCGTGATATAATGAAAGCGATTAAAGCTAATAGACAAAGGAGACATTCAATGACTTACCAAGAAAATTATCAAAAATGGGTCGATTTTGCTGACCTTCCAGACTACCTTCGTCAAGATTTGGAAAATATGGACGAAAAAACAAAGGAAGATGCCTTTTATACCAATCTAGAATTTGGTACTGCTGGTATGCGTGGTTTGATCGGCGCTGGTACAAACCGCATCAATATCTATGTTGTCCGTCAAGCAACTGAAGGTTTGGCTCGTTTGATTGAGTCAAAAGGTGGAAATGAAAAAGAACGCGGTGTGGCAATTGCCTACGATAGCCGTCACTTCTCACCAGAGTTTGCCTTTGAATCTGCTGCAGTTCTAGCAAAACACGGTATCAAATCTTACGTTTTTGAAAGCCTTCGTCCGACTCCAGAACTCTCATTTGCAGTTCGTCACCTCAACTGTTTCGCAGGTATCATGATCACTGCTAGCCACAACCCAGCTCCATTTAATGGTTACAAAGTTTACGGTGAAGATGGTGGACAAATGCCTCCACACGATGCGGATGCTTTGACAACTTACATCCGTGCTATCGAAAACCCATTTGCGGTGGAAGTTGCTGATGTGGAAGCTGAAAAAGCTTCTGGCTTGATTGAAGTCATCGGTGAAGCTGTCGATGTGGAATACCTTAAAGAAGTTAAAGATGTGAACATAAACCCAGCCTTGATTGAAGAATTTGGTAAAGACATGAAGATTGTCTACACACCACTTCATGGTACTGGTGAAATGTTGGCTCGTCGTGCTCTTGCTCAAGCAGGATTTGACTCAGTTCAAGTCGTGGAAGCGCAAGCAACTCCAGACCCTGACTTCTCAACTGTTAAGTCTCCTAACCCAGAAAGCCAAGCAGCCTTTGCACTTGCAGAAGAACTCGGACGTAAAGTTGGTGCTGATGTGCTTGTCGCAACTGACCCTGACGCTGACCGTGTCGGTGTCGAAGTTCTTCAAAAAGATGGTAGCTACCTCAACCTTTCAGGTAACCAAATCGGAGCTATCATGGCAAAATACATCTTGGAAGCCCACAAAAACGCTGGAACACTTCCTGAAAATGCTGCTCTCTGCAAGTCTATCGTATCAACTGACTTGGTAACGAAGATTGCCGAAAGCTACGGCGCAACCATGTTCAACGTCTTAACTGGTTTCAAATTCATCGCAGAGAAAATCCAAGAATTTGAAGAAAAACACAATCACACTTACATGATGGGATTTGAAGAAAGCTTCGGTTACTTGATTAAACCATTCGTACGTGATAAAGACGCCATCCAAGCCGTTCTTGTCGTTGCTGAGCTTGCTGCCTACTACCGTTCACGCGGCTTGACTCTTGCTGACGGTATCGAAGAAATCTACAAAGAGTACGGTTACTACGCTGAAAAGACTATCTCTGTAACTCTCTCAGGGGTTGATGGAGCTGAGCAAATCAAAGCGATTATGGCTAAATTCCGTGACAATGGTCCGAAAGAATTTAACGCTACTGCTATCTCAATCACAGAAGACTTCAAGGCTCAAACTGCTACTGCTGCTGACGGTACTGTAACAGCCTTGACAACTCCTCCAAGTGATGTTTTGAAATATACACTTGCTGACGGTTCTTGGATTGCCGTTCGTCCTTCAGGTACAGAACCAAAAATCAAGTTCTACATTGCCGTTGTGGGTGAAAGTAATGAAGAATCACAAGCTAAAATTGCTAACATCGAAGCAGAAATCAATGCTTTTGTAAAATAAAAATCTATAAAAGATGAGACGAACCCCTCTCATCTTTTTTTCGTATCAAATCTAAGCAATTTTAGGAACTTTATGGCATACTAGACTTATCAATGAAAGCGAGGTAATCTCATGGAACAATTTTTAGATAACATCAAAGACCTTGAAGTCACTACAGTTGCGCGTGCGCAAGAAGCTCTTGATAAAAAAGAAACTGCAACCTTCTTTATTGGTCGTAAAACTTGCCCTTACTGCCGTAAATTTGCTGGCACATTGGCAGGTGTCGTAGCTGAAACCAAAGCTCACATCTACTTCATCAACAGTGAAGAACCAAGTCAACTCAATGCTGTGCAAGATTTCCGTTCACGTTATGGAATTCCAACTGTACCAGGTTTTGTCCACGTTGCAGATGGTCAAATCAATGTCCGTTGCGACTCTTCCATGTCAGCACAAGAAATCAAAGAATTTGCAGGATTGTAAAAAACCACTCTTCGAGTGGCTTTTTGTATGGTCAAAACTATATTTTTTCAAGCAAATCTTGTATCATCCGATGCAGTTCTTCGATTTTCTCAGATTGCTTCTCTAGTAATATTTTTTGACTATGTAATTGATCTTGTAGTTTTTCAAATTGTATCTGATTATCTTGATTATCCTTTACAAAAAAATTCGTCAAGGCACTTGTTAACATCCCTATTGTTCCAATACCGATAAGCATCAGTAAAACTGCTAACCACTTCCCAAAAATGGAAGTAGGAACAATATCACCGTAACCAACAGTTGTTACCGTTACAAGCGCCCACCAAAGACTATCAGAGAAAGACTTTTCTTCAACAACAGATAAAATTGAACTCCCTACCAGTACAATAAAAGAATTGAGATAGAAAATATAAAGTAAGCCATTTGTTCGTAAGAGTTTGCTAACCTTCTTTTCCAACTTTCCAGTCAAACCAACGATTCTTAAAAGACGAGTGAGTTTCAGTAATTTTGTCAGTCTTGCTAAGCGGAAGATACGCCCTAATCGAAATACTGTAAAAATAGCATTTAAAGGAAGGATAGCTAACAAGTCAAAGATATTTTCAAGGATAAATCGCCATTTTCCTTGGCTTGAAAAGAACCGCCAACCATAATCTACCACAAAAACAAACCAAATCACTAAATCAATGATGCTGTAGGGAGGATTGTCCAAATCAATCATTTCCGCAAATCCAAGCAAGACTAGAACAACCGATATCAGTGCTAGAATGATAATCGTTGTATCATAGTAATCTCTAAATAACCATTTTTTCTTCACAATATTACTCCTATATATTTTTAATCATTATACCACACTAAATCTCTGATAAATACATAAGAAAAGAAGGCCCCCGCCTTCTTTTTATATATCTGTCAGTGGTGTTGCTGTATCTGGAGAGGTATCATAAACCTTAAAGTCTACTCCGACTCCCAGATCAGCTTGTGCTAGCTGGTTGACCATGGTCATATGAGCCAACTCCTTGATATTGTTCTCTTTGGACAAATGCCCGAGGTAGATTTTCTTGGTCCGATTTCCCATTGCACGAATCATGGCCTCAGCACCGTCTTCGTTAGAGAGGTGACCGAGATCTGATAGAATTCGCTGTTTGAGACGCCAAGCGTAAGAACCTGCTCTCAAGATTTCCACATCGTGGTTGGACTCAATGAGATAACCGTCAGCATTCTCGACTATTCCTGCCATACGATCACTAACATAGCCTGTATCGGTCAGCATAACAAAGCTCTTGTCGTCTTTCATAAAGCGGTAAAACTGGGGCGCTGCCGCATCGTGGCTGACCCCAAAACTCTCAATGTCGATATCGCCAAAGGTTTTGGTTTTTCCCATTTCAAAAATGTGCTTCTGCGATGAATCCACCTTACCGAGGTACTTGCTATTTTCCATAGCCTGCCAAGTTTTTTCATTGGCATAAAGATCCATGCCATACTTTCGAGCCAACACACCGACTCCATGAATATGGTCTGAATGCTCATGCGTAATCAAAATCGCATCCAAATCTTCAGGCTTGCGATTGATTTCGCTCAAGAGACTGGTAATTTTCTTACCAGACAAGCCTGCATCTACTAGGATTTTCTTTTTTGGGGTTTCCAGATAAAAGGAATTTCCACTGGAACCTGATGCTAAAATACTGTATTTAAAGCCTTTTTCACTCATTCTAGTCTTCTATTTCGTCCTCCCATATTTCTTCTTTTACGGCATCCTTATCATAAGGGAGCACGATGGTAAAGGTTGACCCCTTACCGTATTCACTTTTGGCCCAAATAAAGCCATTGTGTTGTTTGATGATTTCCTTGGCAATAGCCAGACCTAGACCAGTTCCACCTTGGGCACGACTTCTTGCACGATCCACACGGTAAAAGCGGTCAAAAATCTTCGGCAAATCTTGCTTTGGAATACCTAGACCTTGGTCTTTGATAGATAAAATCATCTGGTCTTCAGTGGTTTTCATGCTGACAGTAATTTTCCCACCATCTGGTGAGTACTTGATGGCATTGTTGAGAATATTATCAATCACCTGGGTCATTTTATCGGTATCAATCTCGATCCAAACTGAATTGATTGGGTAATCTCTAACCAGCTCATATTTTTTCTCTTCATCCTGGCTCCTCATCTTATCAAATCGGTTGAGGATAAAGGTGATGAAGGCTGTAAAATTAATCAATTCCACATCCAACTGAGTGGTCGCATTATCAATACGAGAGAGATGCAAGAGATCTGTCACCATCCGCATCATACGGTTGGTTTCATCAAGCGAAACCTTGATAAAATCAGGAGCAACAGGATCATACAGGGCTCCCTCGTCTAAGGCTTCAAGATAAGATTTAACACTCGTCAAAGGAGTTCTCAACTCATGGCTAACATTGGACACGAAGAGTCTCCGTTCACGCTCTTCCTTCTCCTGTTCAGTCGTATCGTGCAAAACGGCAACCAAACCAGAGATGAATCCAGACTCACGACGAATGAGTGCAAAACGCACACGAAGGCTAAGATATTCTCCATTAGCATTTTGGGAATCAATCATCAATTCGGGAATCTGTGTAATGAGGTCACGCAGTTCATACTCTTCCTCTATCTTAAGCAATTCTAGGATGCTTTTGTTCAATGCTTCTTCTTTTACGATACCCAGCTGTTTCTTAGCCATATCGTTAATCATAGTAATCTGACCACGGCGATTGGTTGCAAGAACTCCATCTGTCATATAAGAAAGAATACTGTTAAGCCTTTTTGTTTCTTGCTCCAGATTTTCCTGCGTTAAACGAATGACCTCAGACAAATCATTGAGGTTATTGGTGATGTTGGTAATTTCAGAGCTTCCCTGCATATCCAATACTCGAGAATAATCCCCTGCAATCAAATCCTTGACCTTTTGATTAATCTGCTTTAGTCGAATATTATCACGGCGATTTTCTAGCAATAGCAAGGTGACCACCAAGATAAAGCCCAGCAAAATCAAAATAAAGATAAAATCACTGGTCAGAATCGTTTGTCTAATATCTTCAATCATTATTTCTCATATAGTAACCCACACCACGACGTGTTAGGATGTATTCTGGACGGCTTGGAGTGTCTTCAATTTTTTCACGCAAACGTCGGATGGTCACGTCCACTGTACGAACATCACCAAAATAGTCATAACCCCAGACAGTTTCAAGCAAGTGCTCACGCGTAATGACTTGACCAATATGAGAGGCCAAGTGGTACAAAAGTTCAAATTCACGGTGTGTCAAATCTAATTCCTCACCGTATTTCTTAGCCACATAAGCATCTGGAACGATTTCCAGATCGCCAATCTGCAGGGGTTGGGATTTCTTTTCATCAGTTTCTTGACTATCCACTGAAGCGAGGTCTGTACGGCGAAGTAAAGCCTTCACACGCGCCTGCAATTCACGGTTTGAGAAGGGCTTTGTGACATAATCATCTGCCCCAAGTTCTAAACCGATAACCTTGTCAAACTCACTATCCTTGGCTGAGAGCATAATGATAGGCACACTGCTAGTCTTACGAATGGTCTTAGCAACTTCTAAACCATCGATCTCAGGAAGCATCAAATCTAGAATAATAATATCAGGTTGCTCCGCCTCAAATAGCTCGATGGCTTCTCTACCGTTAAAGGCTGTTACAACCTCATAGCCTTCCTTGGTCATATTGAATTTAATAATATCTGAGATTGGTTTCTCATCATCTACAACTAATATTTTTTTCATATGTTCACCTTTTCTCTATCTATTATAACAAAAAAATGTAAAGAAGGCACAAATGGCTAATATCGGCCCTCACCTTTAAGAACTGTTTTATAAGCCTGCCAAATCTTTTGTTGAGGTTTCGCAAATGGATAATCAGAAAATTCCTGAGGGGAGAGCCAGCGAATTTCTCTGTCATCAAACTGTTTTGAATCTGTCACCTGACCCGCTAAGATTTGAATATGCCATTTACGATGACTAAATACATGCTTGACCTGATCAAATGCTTGATGGGACCAATCAACTTCTAAATCATAATCCTGCTCAAAACTTTCTTGGGGTGTTGGACCAAAAGCAATGCTTTTTTCAGCAACCTGAGCAAATAGATTCAGCTGTTCTTCTTCCTGTGAGAACTCCTCTACTTCTATCAAGGGGAAATGCCAAAAACCAGCTAGCAGTTTCTCACTTTCGTTTTTCTCAAGTAGATATTGACCTTGAGCATTGCGCACAACCAAAGCCTTGAGATAGATTGGGAGAGGCTTTTTCTTGGGTTCTTTAATCGGATAAATATCCATTGTGCCATTCTGATAGGCTGCGCTAAAGTCCTTAACAGGACTTTCTTCTGGTCGAGGGTTAACTGGCGCCTCTATGTCAGAGCCTAAATCCATCAGAGCTTGGTTAAAGTCACCTGGTCGTTTCGGGTCAATCAAGATTTCCATCATTGCCTGAAAAATTTTGCGATTGCTGGGAACTCCGATATCATGATTAACCTCAAACAAGCGTGCCAAAACCCGCATGACATTACCATCGACCGCTGGCTCGGGCAAATTAAAAGCGATACTGGAAATAGCTCCCGCAGTATAAGGACCAATCCCTTTTAAACTAGAAATTCCTTCATAGGTGTTTGGAAATTGACCACCAAAGTCAGTCATAATCTGCTGGGCCGCAGCCTGCATATTGCGAACGCGGGAATAATAGCCCAAACCCTCCCATGCTTTCAACAAACGCTCTTCAGGGGCATTTGCCAGACTTTCAACAGTTGGAAACCAGCCCAAGAATCGTTCATAGTAGGGAATAACTGTATCCACCCTAGTCTGCTGGAGCATGATTTCAGAAACCCAGATATGATAAGGATTTTTACTTCTACGCCATGGTAAATCCCGTTTGTTTTCATCGTACCAGTTGAGGAGTTTCTCGCGGAAAGAGGAAATCTTCTCCTCCGGCCACATGTCAACACCGTATTCTTTCAAATCTAACATATATCTAGTATAACATAGAAGCTTCTAACTGTCCTTTTCTTTGTGCTAAAAAAGCCTCTTCTACTAGAGGAAGAGACTCCATTTCTTTATTGATTGATCGCCTGAGCTGCTGTGATGAGAGTCAATTTGTAAACATCATCTGGGTTACATCCACGTGATAGATCGTTGACTGGTTTATTCAATCCTTGTAGAACGGGACCGATAGCTGCGAAACCACCTAGGCGTTCAGCTATTTTATATCCAATATTACCTGCCTCGATACCTGGGAAGATGAAGACATTTGCTTGACCTGCTACATTGCTACCTGGAGCTTTTAGGGCTGCTGTTTCTGGGACGAAAGCTGCGTCAAATTGCAATTCCCCATCAATCTCAAGGTCTGGACGTAGATCGTGTGCTAATTTAGTTGCTTCAACCACCTTATCAACACTATCACCAAAACCAGAACCTTTTGTAGAATAGCTTAGCATAGCGATTTTGGGTTGAATCCCAAACATTTTGGCAGTAATTGCTGAGTTAATAGCAATTTCAGCCAAAGCTTCTGCATCAGGATTGATATTAAGAGCACAGTCACCAAACAAGTAACGTTCTGTACCACGCACCATAAGAAAAGCTCCTGAAGTACGAGTTACATTTGGACGAGTTTTGATAATTTGAAGAGCTGGACGAACTGTTGAAGCTGTTGAGTGAATAGCTCCTGATACCATTCCATCTACCAAGCCCATATAGACAAGCATAACACCAAAGTAGTTGACGTCTTCTAGTAAGACCTGACGTGCTTCTTCTTCCGACATTTTTCCTTTACGACGTTCTACGAGTGCAACCACCATGTCTTCAAATTGAGGATAATGATGTGGATCAATCACTTCATAACCATCCATGATCCCTTCGATTTCAAGATAAATTTTAATTTTTGCAGGGTTTCCAAGCAAAACAGGAACAACTTCCGTTTCTTTTACTAAGCGTTTTGTTGCTTGAAGGATACGTGGTTCTTCCCCTTCAGGGAGAACAATACGAGCATTTTTGCCAACTAAACTGGCTTTGAGACTTTCAAAAACTTCCATGAGTTTTCTCCTTTAAGAAAATAAATTATACTCAAAATAGATTTTAAAGAGTATTAGTTGATAACTGAATAATAAGATTGTTAAAATCATCTGGCAAAGGGCTTTCCAGCTCCAGCTGACGCCCTAAGAAGGGATGATAAAAGGATAAGGAATGACAATGTAAGGCCTGGCGTTGAATACCATCTTCTAGGCTGCCTCCATAGAGATCATCTCCCAACAAGGGGAAGCCAATATGAGAAAAATGCACTCGGATCTGATGAGTTCGACCAGTATGCAGGCGAATATCGACTAGGTGAATATTTCCATAAGACGCTACAACTTTGTAAGATGTATGGGCGTATTTTCCACCTTTGGCAACTCGTCTCGTGATAATGGAGTCCACATCACGCGCAATCGGGGCAATAATTTCCCCTTCTGGCTCCAAAACCCCATCGCCCTTAACCAAAGCGAAATACCGTTTTTCGATAGACTTTCGTTGCAGTTGCTTGTCTAAACGTGCATGAGCATAACCGTGTTTGGCAAAAAGCATCAAACCAGATGTATCTCTATCAAGCCTGGTCACGATGTGAACCTGCTGGTTTTCATAGTTTTGCTTGACATAGTAGCCCTTGATAAAATTGGCAATGGTATTGGAATGATTGACACTAGGGATGGAAGCAACTCCATAAGGCTTATTCAAAACCAGAAAATGGTCATCTTCATACAAGATATCTAGAGGACGATCAATGGCTTCAAGAGTTTCAAAGCCTTCCTCAGCTGGAATATCAATGGCAACGCGGTCTCCAACATCTAAGAGATAAGTCGCATTTTGAGGTTGATCATTGACCAGAATAGCACCGCCTCGAAACTTTATCTTAGCCAAAAGTCCTTTAGAAACCTCGTGTTTCTTCAGAAAAGTTTTGACTTTGACATGTTCATCTGTGATAAATTCGAACCTCATTCGTCCACCTCGCCGATGAAGGCATCTTTGACACGATTCCAGAAACTAGTGTGACTTGGAGTCGCTACGAAGTGAATCTTGTGATGGTCGATTTGATACTCTATCCGTTCTATGTTTCGGAAAGAATAGATACTATTGTCAACCGATAGCGTATGATAGTCATTACGAGTCGGAAAAAGCTCTATTTTATCTTTCTTCGGAACGATGATTGAAGAACCAAGTGTTCGATAAACTCTGTTGTTAAGGCTCGCTATCTCTGTCAACTGCAAGGCTTCAATAGTAGGATGCAAGACAGCTCCACCCAAGGACTTGTTGTAGGCTGTACTTCCCGTCGGCGTTGAAACAGTCACACCATCTCCACGAAAGCGTTCAAATGGAACGTGGTTAATAATGATATCCGCAACCATGGTCCGGTCCGATCGACGGATGCTCGCTTCATTTAAAGCACGGAAGATTTTCACTTCTCCATTTTCAAGCGTTACCCTGACATTCAAAACAGGATAGGAAACTTTGGCTCCAGTGTCCAGTTGGAGATTGGTAATCAACTGGTCCAACTCAAAATCGCGATAATCTGTATAAAATCCCAAGTGCCCTGTATGGACACCTACAAAACGAACCTTGTCTAACTGATTCTCATACTTGTGAAAAGCAGACAAAAGCATCCCATCCCCACCAATTGATATGACGATGTCAGGATTGGTGTCGTTG
Source organism: Streptococcus oralis (assembly GCF_003943385.1). Classification (GTDB taxonomy): domain Bacteria; phylum Bacillota; class Bacilli; order Lactobacillales; family Streptococcaceae; genus Streptococcus; species Streptococcus oralis_CA. Next base: position 76,079 of record NZ_RJPI01000006.1, on the reverse strand, counting down.
AGTATAAAATGATGTTTTTTCAACTGGTCTTTCAGCTCATACAAAACCTTTTGACTCTGCGGTTTTCTATTTGCAATCAGATCAATTCGTTTACCTGTATTCTTCATCTGTATCGTCACTATTTCCTACACCGTCGTTTAGTTTTCTACTTAAAGGATCAAAGAGAGCCTGTGCTTCCTGAATATCATCACGAATTTTCCCCATTTCTTCATCCAATTGATGGGAAATTCTAGCTGTAATCTCCAAGCGTTTCTTGATCTCCTCTGGGAAATCCCCCTGATACTTATAATTGAGCGAATGCTCAATCGTAGCCCAAAAATTCATGGCTAAAGTCCGTATTTGAATCTCCGCCAAAATCGTCTTAGCCCCGTTGATCGTATCAACCGTGTATTCGACAACCACGTGATAAGAACGATAGCCCGAAGCCTTCCGATGCGTGATGTAGTCACGTTCCTGTACTACTCTCATATCATGGCGTTTGCGTAAAATCGCAACAACTTCCTGAACATCATCGACGAACTGCACCATAACCCGCAAACCCGCGATATCCTGTAAGTCATGTTCCAAAGTATCGTAGCCAATCCCTCTGCGATTCATTTTTTCCTTAATACTTTCAATCGGCTTCACCCGTCCAGTAACAAACTCAATCGGAGAGTGCTTGTTTTGTTTACGATACTGTTTGCGAATCCCACGAAGTTTAATCTTCAATTCACCAACAGCTTGAATGTAAGGATCTAAAAATTCTTCCCATTCTATGGTCATATTTTCTCCCTTTTGGTATGTGATTGTGTTGTTGAAAATTTTTGATTTTTTCACTACAATCATATACAATAAATACATTGTCCATTATACCATAAATCGCTTTCAAAGATAGAAAAAAGGTTAGAAAAATGAAACATTTAGAAATTGAACTGAAAACACTACTGAAAAAAGAGGATTACGATCATTTAAAAGAACAGTTTTCCCATATCCAACCCGTCCTTCAGAAAAACTACTACATTGATACACCTGATTTTCAATTGCGTGAAAAAAAGGTTGCCATGCGCATTCGCACCTTTTCAGATTGGGCGGAGTTGACCTTGAAGGTGCCACAAACTATAGGAAATATGGAATACAATCAGAAACTGAATCTTCCAGAGGCTGAATCATACCTGGAAAAACAAAAACTTCCTCAAGGGCTCGTTTTAGAGAAGCTCGCTAAGATTGGTATTGAAAGCCATGACTGGCTTGTTCTGGGTTGTCTTTCAACTCTTCGTTACGAAACGGAAACGTCGATTGGTCTAATGGCTTTAGATCAAAGTCACTACTTTGATCAGACAGACTATGAACTCGAGCTTGAAGTCACAGACCCTGAAAAAGGGAAAGCTGATTTTCAGAAATTCTTAGAAGAAAATCAGATTACTTATCAGAAAGCTCCTTCAAAATTAATTCGTTTTATTAAAAGCATGAAAAAATGCTGAAATAATCTCCATTTTCTGGTAAAATAATGGAGATAAAATATTTAGAGTTTACAGAGGACGGTCTATAATGTCAGATAGAAACAACATGAAACTTTTTGCACTTAATTCCAATCATGAAATTGCACAAAAAATCGCAGAGACGGTTGGGGTACCTCTCGGAAAATTATCTTCACGTCAATTTTCTGATGGTGAAATCCAAGTTAATATCGAAGAGAGTGTTCGTGGGTATGACGTCTATATCATTCAATCAACAAGCTACCCAGTTAGCAACCACTTGATGGAATTATTGATTATGGTTGATGCCTGTGTTCGCGCCAGTGCTCATAGTATCAACGTTGTTCTTCCTTACTTTGGTTATGCTCGTCAGGATCGTATCGCTTCTTCTCGCGAACCTCTCACTGCAAAACTGGTTGCCAATATGCTTGTCAAGGCTGGTGTAAGTCGTGTTCTAACTCTTGATTTGCACGCTGTTCAGGTTCAAGGTTTCTTTGACATTCCAGTAGATAACCTCTATACAATTCCTCTCTTTGCTAAACACTACAGCGATAAAGGGTTGCTGGGATCAGATGTCGTTGTTGTAAGTCCAAAAAACTCTGGTGTCAAACGTGCCCGTAGCTTAGCTGAATATTTAGATGCACCAATCGCAATCATCGACTATGCTCAAGACGATTCAGAGCGTAGCCAAGGCTATATCATCGGTGATGTTGAAGGCAAGAAGGCCATCTTGATTGACGATATCCTAAATACTGGACGTACTTTCTCAGAAGCAGCAAAAATCGTCGAACGTGAAGGTGCAACTGAAATCTATGCGGTATCCAGTCATGGTCTCTTTGTAGAAGGCGCTGCTGACCTTCTTGATGCTACTAACATCAAAGAAATCCTTGTGACAGACTCAGTAGCCACAAAAGAAAGAACTCCGAAAAATGTGTGCTACATTACCGCTAGCGAATTGATTGGTGATGCCATCGTCCGTATCCACGAAAGAAAACCAGTTAGCCCACTCTTTGCATATAATAAAAAGGAATAAGGTGATTCTTTGATTTATTTGGACAATGCTGCCACTACTCCAATGTCAGCAGTAGCTATCGCAGAAATGACCAAGGTCATGCAAGAAACTCATGGTAATCCTTCTAGTATTCATAGTCATGGTCGGCAGGCTGGTAAACTGCTCCGTGAAGCCCGTCAGGAGTTGGCTCACCTACTTGGAACCAAGCCACAACGAATCTTTTTCACATCTGGCGGTACAGAAAGTAACAATACCGCTATTATCGGCTATTGTCTCCGCCATCAAGAGCGTGGAAAACACATCATCACGACAGCTATTGAGCACCATTCTGTGCTTGAGACCATTGATTACCTGGTGCAACATTTTGGCTTTGAAACGACCATCATCCAACCAGTAAATCAAGAAATCACTGCGCAGCAAATTCAAGAAGCGTTACGTGACGATACCATTCTAGTTTCTACCATGTATGCCAATAATGAAACGGGTAGTCTCTTACCTATCGCTGAAATTGGACATATTTTAAAAGAGCATCCTGCTGCTTATCATGTTGATGCTGTTCAAGCTATCGGAAAAATCCCTATCCATCCTGAGGAGTTAGGAATTGATTTTCTCAGTGCTTCTGCTCACAAGTTCCATGGACCAAAAGGTATTGGTTTTCTTTACGCTTCGACTGTGGACTTTGATCCCTACCTTCACGGTGGAGACCAAGAACAAAAGAAACGGGCTGGAACAGAAAACCTTGCTGCCATCGTCGGTATGGTTGCTGCTCTCAAAGAAGACTTAGATCATCAGGCTGACCATTACCGAAAACTAGAGGGATTAAAAACTGCTTTTCTAGAAGAGATTGAAGATTTGGACTATTATCTTAATGAAGGTCAAGATCAACTGCCTTATGTTTTCAATATCGGTTTCCCTGGTCAAAAAAACGATTTGCTCTTGCTTCGGTTAGACCTAGAAGGAATTTCAATCTCAACTGGTTCAGCCTGTACTGCTGGTATTGTGCAGACCAGTCATGTACTCGAAGCTTTCTATGGACCCGATTCGCCTCGTTTAAAAGAGTCTGTCCGTATCAGTCTTTCTCCTCTTAATACCGAAAAAGAACTGAAACAACTGGCACAAACCTTAAAAAATATTATTGGAGATTAATCTAATGGCATTCGAAAAAACCATTAAACTACAAAACTGCCGCTACGACTATACACTTAGTCCAACTGTCAAAAAGTTCACATTGAAAGACAACACTTTCTTTGAAACAAAAGTAGGAAACTACGAACTGACTCGTCTACTTGAGAAAGTACCTAATAGTGGTGAAGGTTTCAAACTAAAAATCATCATCAATAAAGATCTTACAGGTGTTAAGATTAACATCACTGACAAATCTGGTCTTCGTTTGGTGAATATTTTTAAATCTGAGGATCACCATATCCACCAAGAAAAATTCTACTTCCTCATGGATAGCCTTGTAGAACGCGGAATCTTCACAAAAGAAGAAAGATAGTTTGCTATGTATCGTCTCACATATAAAGATAGCTATCAGGTAGAACGCACACTTGAATTTTCCGATTACGAAGAGCTTATGCTATCACTATCAGGCTGTGTCACCCTGCCCGACACTCTCCTAATCAGCTCCTTAACACTGAATGATAAAGTGATTTATCAAGGATTAGTTGGCGATCTCTACCGTTTTTTATCACAAACTAATTTTTCAGATTAAAACTAAGATTTTCTTAGTTTTTTCTTGTTTTTGTTGATTTTTTCACAAGGTTTCTATAAAATAGAAGAATAGAAAGGTTGTGATTTTGTGAAAGATAAACAGTCTGCTATTCCAAAAGCAACAGCAAAAAGACTCTCTCTTTACTATCGAATTTTCAAGAGATTTCATGCAGAAAAAATTGAACGTGCCAACTCTAAGCAAATTGCAGAGGCTATCGGTATCGATTCTGCGACTGTCCGTCGAGATTTCTCCTATTTTGGTGAACTTGGTCGTCGTGGATTTGGTTATGATGTCAAAAAATTGATGACGTTTTTTGCTGATCTCCTAAATGATAACTCGATTACTAATGTTATGTTGGTTGGAATCGGAAATATGGGACACGCCCTTCTCCACTACCGCTTCCACGAGCGTAACAAGATGAAAATTATCATGGCCTTTGACCTAGATGACCATCCAGAAGTTGGGAGCCAGACACCTGATGGAATTCCAATCTATGGTATCTCTCAGATTAAAGAAAAGATCAAAGAAGCAGATGTCAAAACTGCTATCCTAACTGTTCCAAGTGTTAAATCACAGGAAGTTGCTAATCTTTTGGTCGATGCGGGTATAAAAGGTATTCTTAGTTTTTCACCCGTCCATCTCCACCTTCCAAAAGATGTAGTCGTTCAGTATGTCGATTTGACAAGCGAACTCCAAACTCTCCTCTATTTTATGCGTAAAGAGGATTAGAAAGCGAAAGCATTTATGAAAAAACCAGTTATTGGGATTACAGGAAATGAAAAAGCTCATCCAGATGATGATGTCATGATGAGCTATGCGGCAAAAGGCTTTGTTGAAGGAGTCAAGGACGCTGGCGGAATTCCAATCATCCTACCGATTGGTGATCAAGAAATGGCTGCCTATTACATCAGTATCATTGATAAGCTTATCCTAACGGGTGGGCAAAATGTTGATCCAAAATTCTATGGTGAACCAAAGGCTATTGATAGTGATGACTATCACCTTCAAAGAGATATTTTTGAACTAGCACTTATCAAAGAAGCCATCAAGCAGAAGAAACCAATTTTCTCTGTTTGTCGGGGTACTCAACTTTTCAATGTTGCTATGGGGGGCACACTTCACCAAGATATTGAAGATCATTGGCAGGACTGTTCAGCCGAATACACGACCCAACGCCTCGTAACGGAACCTGATACCATTCTCCGAGAAATCTACGGAGAAATCTCTCATATCAACTCCTTCCACCATCAGAGCATTAAAGATCTAGCTCCTAATCTTAAGGTTGTAGCACATGATCCTAAAGATGGAATAATTGAGGCTGTGACAACTACGGACGGATTTCCTTATCTTGGTGTTCAATGGCATCCTGAATTTCTCTTTGAGAACCGCCCCAAGGATAAAACACTATTTGACTATGTTGTTAACGAACTCTAAATCAAATCCGTCTTTTCACGGTAACTAAAGTAATCCGAGTGAGAGACAATCAGGTGGTCCAAGAAAACAATCCCCATCAGTTCGCAGGCTTCCTTGACTAGCTTAGTGACATGATCATCATTTCGACTAGGAGATACAGCACCAGATGGATGATTGTGAACGAGAATCACAGAGGTAGCCATATGCTTCAAAGCATAGTGAAGGATTTCCCTCGGTTCAGCAATGCTGCGTGTCGCAGAGCCGATAAAAATAGTTTGCTGATGGATGATTTGATTTTGAGTATTGAGATAGAGCGCCACTAGGTGCTCTTGTTTTTTGTCACCAAGTTCCTGTTGCATTTTCTTTGCTAGCTTTTGACTACTGAGAATACTTTCCATCTCAAGGGTTTCATGTTTGTGAATACGATGTCCCAGTTCAATCACAGCTTGTAGTTCAATGGCTTTAATACGTCCAATACCAGACAGACTTTGCAATTCCTGCAGAGTCATTTTTTTCAAATCAGTTAAGCTGTTGAGACTATTCAAGACTTTTTGGGCAATTTCAAAAACGTTTGCTTGACGCGTTCCTGTTCTGAGCAGAATAGCTAGTAACTCTTGATTGCTCAGAGCCTCTACTCCTTCTTTAACCAGTCTTTCTCTCGGTAAAAGTGAATCTTCTTGGAATGAAATACTATACATAAAAATCCTCCTCACTTTATTATTCGTGAGAAGGATGGAAAATTAGATTTTTTTCTCAATTGGGGCTACACTGGCTAGGAGTTTTTTCAGCCCTACTTCTGGGAAATTGATTTTTAGTTCCTGAGTATCACCGCTACCTGAGACTTCCAGAACAGTTCCCTCTCCCCATTTCTTGTGAAGTGCAATATCTCCAATAGACCAGCTTGTATCAGTCGAATCTTTTTTATTTCCAGCTGCAAACTGTCCAAATGGAAGACTACTTGACGGGATAGAGCTTGGTGCGGCATTGCGTTTCCGTTCTTGAAGGGCCTGAGCTAAGCTCATACCTTGACCAAATGCCACTCCACCACTGCTATAAGATGCCTTAAAACTGGTATTCGCTGGCCGAGCCAAGCCTTGATAGTCAAGTAAGTCCGAACTGATTTCATTGATAAAACGAGTTGGACGATTGTAGCTAGTACGCCCAAAAAGCAAACGTGAGTTGGCATTGGTCAGATAGAGGATTTTTTCTGCGCGCGTAATACCTACATAGGCCAAACGGCGTTCTTCTTCTAGCTCATCAGGATCTTCAGCTGCGCGACTAAGCGGAAAGACATTTTCCTCCATCCCGATGATAAAGACAACTGGGAACTCGAGTCCCTTAGCTGCATGGAGTGTCATCAAAGTCACCTCAGATGTCTCCTGACTGCCCGAATCCGTGTCTGCAATCAAGGCAAGGTCATTCAAGAAACGACTTAGTTTATCTAAACCGGTTTCCTCTTCTTGACTATCAGGATTGTCATCAAAGTTCTTGGTAACAGAGAGAAATTCCTCGATATTTTCAACCCGAGCCTTGCTTTCCAAGGTTGCTTGGGCATTGAGAATATCGATATAACCTGTTTTTTCTAAAACAGCCTCAACTAACTCTGTAATGGTTAACTGGTCCAGTTGCTCGCGCAAATTCAGAATCATATTTGCGAAATCCCAGATCGACTGGGCTGTCTTTCCCTTGATGCCAGACAACATGATGTTGGCTGAAGCATCCAGCATAGACATCTCTTGCAGGTTAGCAAAGTCACGGATTTTCTCAACTGTTCCTGGGCCAATTCCACGTTTTGGTTCGTTAATAATGCGCTCAAAACTGATATTGTCACTCAGATTAGCGATGAGATTGAGGTAGGCGATAATGTCACGGATTTCCTTACGGCTGTAGAACTTGGTCCCACCAACCATAGTATAAGGAATATTGGACTTTAGGAGAGCCTCCTCAATAGTACGGGATTGCGCATTAGTTCGATAAAGAACTGCAAAATCCTTGTGGAGGAAGTTTTGACTGCGACCAAGTTCATCGATGGTTTTGGCTACAAAAACAGCCTCGTCCTGTTCGTCATTTGCACGATAGTAAATAATCTGCTCCCCATCGGCATTCTGGGTCCAGAGATTCTTGGGGCGGCGATTTTGATTGTTTTTGATGACGTCATTGGCAGCTTGGAGAATGGTTTTAGTTGAACGATAATTTTCTTCTAGCAAAACTACCTTGGCTTGAGGATAATCTTTCTCGAAGTCCAAGATATTCTGCATATCAGCCCCACGCCAACCGTAGATGGACTGGTCCGCATCCCCAACCACGCAGATGTTTTTAAAGCGTGAAGCTAAGAGTTTGACCAGTTGGTACTGGGCATGGTTGGTATCTTGGTACTCATCAACGTGAATGTACTGGAACTTCTGCTGGTAGTAGGTCAAGACGTCGGGATTCTGATCAAAGAGGCGCAGGGTCAACATGATCAAATCATCAAAGTCAACAGACTCAGACTGACGAAGCTCTTTCTGATAGGCTGTATAACACTGGGCTACGATTTGCGTATACATATCACCAGCTTGAGCAGCATAAACCACATCATCAATCAAGTCATTCTTAGCATTGGAAATGGTTCCCAAAATAGTCCGTTCATTCCATTTTTTCGGATCTAGGTTTAATTGCTTGAGAATACGTTTCATGAGAGTTCTCTGTTCCCCAGGATCTACAATAGTAAAATTACGATTGTAGCCAATATGATCCGCATCACGACGCAAAATACGAACACACATAGAGTGAAAGGTCGCAATCAGACAGTCCTGAGTAGCTGGATTGAGCCCATAGGCACGCTCCTTCATCTCACGCGCAGCCTTATTGGTAAAGGTAATGGCCAAGATATTCCAAGGATTAACCATTTTTTCATCAATCAAGTAGGCGATTCTGTGAGTTAAAACACGAGTCTTCCCAGAACCAGCCCCAGCCATGATCAATAATGGACCTTCTGTCGTTTGCACCGCCTCAGCCTGACGGTCATTCATTCCATTCAATAATGCGTTCATTTTCTCTTCCTTACTCTTGAAGTCAATGTTTCTATTATATCAGAAATCAGGGAAAATATCTTTACCTAGACTGGTTGCTTGTAGAAGAAAACTCTCTCATCAGCTGAAGACAAGGCCTTATATCTAGATAAGAAAAAGAGCTTGAATAGCATTTCCAAACTCTTTAAATATCATCTAAATATTAGAACAATCCTAGAACGGTTCCATCGCTTTCAACATCCATGTTGAGAGCGGCTGGTCGTTTTGGAAGGCCTGGCATGGTCATAACATCACCAGTTAGGGCAACGATGAAGCCTGCCCCCAATTTTGGTACCAATTCACGAATGGTAATTTCAAAGTTTTCTGGTGCTCCAAGTGCATTTGGATTGTCAGAAAAACTGTACTGAGTTTTAGCCATACAGATTGGCAATTTGTCCCATCCATTTTGAACGATTTGAGCAATTTGCGTTTGAGCTTTCTTCTCAAAGTTCACTTTGCTACCACGATAGATTTCAGTGACAATTTTTTCAATCTTTTCTTGGACAGAAAGGTCATTGTCATAAAGACGAGTGTAGTTGGCTGGATTTTCAGCAATAGTCTTAACAACCGTTTCGGCAAGCGCTACGCCACCTTCTGCACCATCAGCCCAGACACTAGCCAATTCTACTGGAACATCGATTGAGGCACAAAGTTCCTTCAAAGCTGCGATTTCAGCTTCTGTATCAGTGACAAACTCATTAATCGCAACAACTGCTGGAATACCAAACTTACGGATATTCTCAACGTGGCGTTTTAAATTAGCAAAACCTGCGCGAACTGCTTCTACATTTTCCTCTGTCAAAGCATCCTTAGCCACACCACCATTCATCTTAAGGGCACGAAGGGTTGCGACGATGACTACTGCATCTGGAGAAGTTGGCAAGTTTGGTGTCTTGATATCAAGGAATTTCTCGGCACCAAGGTCCGCACCAAAACCAGCTTCAGTAACAGTATAATCAGCCAAGCGAAGAGCTGTGCTTGTTGCCAAAACAGAGTTACATCCATGAGCGATATTGGCAAATGGACCACCGTGTACAAAGGCAGGTGTTCCGTAAATTGTCTGAACCAAGTTCGGCTTAATAGCATCCTTCAAAATCAAAGCCAAAGCACCTTCAACCTGCAAATCACCAACAGAAACTGGTGTACGGTCATAGCGATAACCGATAACAATATTAGCCAAACGACGTTTCAAATCTTCAATATCAGTCGCCAAGCAAAGAATCGCCATAATTTCGGAAGCAACGGTAATGTCAAAACCATCCTCGCGTGGAATACCATTTAGAGGGCCACCAAGTCCAACGGTAACATGACGAAGGGCACGGTCGTTCAAGTCAACGACACGTTTCCAGAGAATGCGACGTTGGTCGATTCCCAGCTCATTCCCTTGGTGCAAGTGATTGTCAATCAAGGCAGAAAGAGCATTGTTGGCAGTTGTAATAGCATGCATATCTCCAGTAAAGTGGAGGTTGATGTCCTCCATTGGCAACACTTGGGCATAACCACCACCGGCTGCACCACCCTTAATCCCCATTACTGGACCAAGAGACGGTTCGCGGATAGCAATCATCGTTTTCTTACCAATTTTATTCAAGGCGTCTGCAAGACCAATGGTAATGGTTGACTTCCCTTCACCTGCAGGCGTTGGGTTGATGGCAGTTACCAAGATCAATTTCCCAACTGGATTGCTCTCAACTGCACGAATTTTATCAAAGCTGAGCTTAGCCTTGTACTTTCCGTACAGCTCCAAATCGTCGTAAGAAATACCAAGCTTCTCCACAACATCAACGATCGGCTTCAACTCAATACTCTGCGCGATTTCAATATCTGTTTTCATAACAAACTCCTCTAATCTCTAATGTGATAATTCATTATAACACAAAACAAGATTTTTAACACTATTAAACCCTTAAAACGTTCGTGAATATCCTAAATTTCAAGATTTTTAGAGCCCTTTGAAAAATTTTATATGGCTTTATAGTTTTAGACTATAAAGAATCTGAAAATGATCTAGGAAAGAAAATAACTATCAATTTCAGTCAAATCATGAAGAATTTTTTTATCTTCGATTTCTAATTTTTCCGCCATCTCAATAGAGTACTCAAATCTAAGTTTAGTATTTATTGACAAATCAAACGAATACTCTTGTATTTCACCCAGTTTTTTATATTTTTCTATGATTTCGTTATAAATTGTAAGATAATGCTTATCTAAAATTTTTATGTAATTATTCAGATTTTCCTTATAGTCTTGAATTATTTTTTGTTCGCTATCATTTAATATTCCCTTCCCTATTTCCCAAATGATTGAACTAGCTATTGAACCTACTATAGAACCTAGAACTGGTATAGGAATCGTTGCTTGACCAATACAAGCACCAATTGTTGCAAAGGAAGCATCTATTACATTTAATGTCAAGAGATTCATAAGTTCATCTTGAGTTATTTCAGAAGATCTAAATCTCAAAACAACATCAATCATTCCATAAGTAGCCATTACTAAAGCACTGGCATTTGGAGCACTAATACCAAAGACGTTTGTTAATCCGTAAATGGAATAACCAGATATTGCCCCCTTTACAACTCCTTCAGCTGTGTCCAATCCACAATCTAACCAATCTGATTCTTCGAATTCAAAAATACTTTTTCCTTCTTTGTATTTTCCATATACACTTGACAACAAAGCTAAACCACCCTGTAAAAACGCTGCGTTTCTTGCAACCTTGCTAGCTTCTTTTAAATTTGGTAATGCATGTTTTTGCGCTACTAATCGTTTTCCATTTAATTCTTGTTGTTTCAGTCTAACTGTTTTACGAATATTCTTCTCTTCAGAACCTAAAAGAGAATGAATTGAATTTTTTTGAGCATCATTATAATTTAAAACAGAAGATTTCATCCAAGATTTGTATGAAGTAAGTCCTTTACTTTTGGTAATATCATTGATTGTTTGCCGTATATCCGTAATTTGTTTAATAGATAATCTTTTACCATTAAATTCAACTTCTTTTGCTCCAGCCATTATTTTTTCAAATACTAGCACGTGATCTTTTGGAAACATCATTTTCATTTTTGCACTGTAAAGAAATGATTGATCCAGTTCATCACGTAAATTATTATAAAACTTCATTTGAATGGTATTTCTACCAATTAATAAATCGGCAGGTCCATTATCATTCAATACTTTTACAATAGGATTTAATCCTTCAATAGCTCTCCTCGCATTTACAATCCCAGCTTCTGCAAATTCAGCGATAAAGCCGTGACCACCGTTCTCTCCTCCACGCTTCTTTAGAATAACATCTTCAATATTATCTCTAGTATGGTTTAAGATTTTTGAGACATTATCCTTGTTTAAGATGACTTTACACGCTTCATCCTCTATGATTTTCATAGCAATTTGTAAGTCTTGAATCCTTAAATTATTTAAACAATTGACATATGCACCAATACCTTGGTTAAAAGCTTGATTAAAAATCTGGTTACTCATTTATTCTAATTTCCTTATTTACCATAGCGGTTAATGATAGAGTTGAATTCACTAAAGCACCTGCCTGATATTTTTCATCTTCAGTAAATAAGCTATAGTCCATCCCAGTTAAAGATAAATTGGCTAAATAAATTCCTTCTGTTTGTTTTTCAGTTAGTTCTATTAATTCCGTAACTTCTATTACTTTTTCTTTAAGTTGTCTAGCCAACAATTCTACCTTTTTCTGTTCCTCCATAGCCTCTTTTGCAACTTCTTCATTTTTCCTATTAGCTACTACACCAGCGCCTATAGAAGCGGTCAACATAGCGCCTGCAATTCCCCAACCGACAGGACCAGCCAATGCTAAAAATGCGTTACCGGCTGCCACTCCACCGCCACCAGCTGCTACACTTCCACCACCTAACCAAGCCAGAGCGGCGCTATTTGCTGCAGCACCTGACAAACTTGAAATTGCAGTACCTGTTGATGCAACACCAAATGTAGTTGCAACACCCATAGCGGCAGTAGGCCCTAAAGTTGCAACTGTTACTCCTAATGCGCTAAGTGAAGCCGTAGCCGCTGTGCTACCACTTGCTAATTCAGCTTCCTTAATTGACTGTGAAATAGCAATTTGCTTATCTTCAAAATTTTGAATTTCAACATCAATTGCTTCTAATTTTGTTTCAAACTCTTTTGGTTTATTTGCTAGTTTGTTAATTCTTTCTTCAACAATTTTTACAACTTTGATAGCTTTATCCCTAACCTGATAAAGCTCTATTGATTTATTAGCCAAGCTATCAGCTTCCTCATTATAACAACTAATAGCTTCATTATATCCATCAACAGCTTCTTGTCTTAGTTTAGAATTAAAAAGGTCTACCGATTCAATTTGTTCTTTTGTATTATTCGCTATTTTCCCAGCTTCGTTAAATGTTTCAGAAGTCACATTTGTTATCTGATGTGCTACATCTCCGGCAACTCCAACAGCTTTCTCTGAGACAACATTACCAACTTGGCTTGATACTTCACCTATAGTTTTTACAGATTCTGTAATAACTTCTCCAGTAAATTTACTCGCTTCATTTAAGGCTTCGCTAGTAGCAGAACCGACATCATTCAATACTTTTCCAGCTTCTTTTACAATATTGTCCGCAAATTTTAAAAAATCCATAGTAATACCCCTTTTAATTTACTTAGATTCATTATCTTATTTATTACTATAAATGTCAATAATAATATATTTTTCTTTTAAATGCTTTCATTTTACTTAACGTTTATTTTTGTGTACAATAGTCCTATGAAAATTTTAGTTACGTCGGGCGGTACGAGTGAAGCTATTGATAGCGTCCGCTCTATTACGAACCATTCCACTGGTCGCTTGGGGAAAATCATCACAGAAACCTTGCTTGCTGCAGGGCATGAAGTTTGTTTGATAACTACTAACAGAGCTCTTAAGCCAGAACCTCGTCCCCATTTAACCATTCGAGAAATCAAAAATACTAATGATCTTCTTTTAGAGATGAAAGAGCATGTTCAAAATTATCAGGTTCTGATTCATTCTATGGCAGTTTCTGACTACACTCCTGTTTATATGACGGGGCTTGAGGAAGTTCAGGCTAGCCCTAATTTAGAAGAATTTTTAAGCAAGCAGAATCATCAGACTAAGATTTCTTCAACTGATGAGGTTCAGGTCTTATTCCTGAAAAAAACACCCAAAATCATCTCTCTGGTCAAAGAATGGAATCCTGCCATTCATCTGATTGGGTTTAAATTGCTGGTTGATGTCTCTGAAGATTATCTCATTGAGATTGCTCGAAAGAGTCTTGTCAAGAACCAGGCAGACCTAATCATTGCAAATGACCTTACTCAAATCTCAGCGAATCAACATCGAGCAATCTTTGTTGAGAGAGAGCATCTTCAAACTGTTCAAACCAAAGAGGAAATTGCAAGCCTCCTCCTTGAAAACATTCAAGCATACGATTCTTAGAAAGGAAAGCCATGGCCAACATTCTGATCGCAGTGACAGGTTCCATTGCCTCCTATAAATCAGCCGACCTGGTCAGTTCTTTGAAAAAACAAGGCCATCATGTCACTGTCCTAATGACTGAGTCGGCAAGAGAGTTTATCCAACCTTTGACACTACAAGTCCTCTCTCAAAATCCTGTCCACCTTGATGTCATGCAGGAACCCTATACTGATCAAGTCAATCATATTGAAAGAGGCAAAGAAACCGACCTTTTTATCGTCGTCCCCGCTACCGCTAATACCATTGCCAAACTTGCGCATGGTTTTGCGGATAACATGGTTACGAGTACAGCTCTTGCCCTGCCAGACCACGTCAAAAAGTTAGTCGCACCAGCCATGAACACAAAAATGTATAACCATCCGGCAACTCAGGCTAATCTAAAAACATTAGAGACCTATGGTTATCAGATTATCTCACCAAAGGAATCTCTACTAGCCTGTGGCGATTACGGAAAAGGCGCCCTAGCTGACCTGAATACTATTTTAGAAAGAATAAAGGAAACCCTCGATGAAAAAACGCTCTAATATTGCGCCCATTGCAATCTTTTTTGCAACTATGCTCGTTATCCACTTTTTAAGTTCAATCCTGTTTAATCTTTTCCCATTTCCAATCAAACCAACTATCGTGCATATTCCTGTTATTATTGCAAGTATTATTTACGGCCCACGAGTTGGTGTTACACTTGGTTTCTTGATGGGGCTACTTAGCTTGACGGTCAACACGATTACAATCCTTCCAACCAGCTATCTATTCTCACCTTTTGTACCAAACGGAAACATCTATTCCGCAATGATCGCCATCCTACCTCGCATTTTGATTGGTCTCACACCTTATTTAGTTTATAAATTATTGAAAAACAGAACAGGCCTCATCATTGCCGGAGCTCTCGGTTCCCTTACCAACACCGTCTTTGTCCTTGGGGGAATCTTCTTCCTTTTCGGAAATGTCTTCAATGGCAATATCCAAAAACTCCTAGCAACTGTCATCTCTACAAACTCAATTGCTGAACTCCTCATCTCAGCCATCCTAACTGTAGCAATTGTCCCACGTCTCGAAACCTTGAAGAAATAAAAAAACAACTCCACTTTCGTCCTGAAGGTGGAGTTTTAGTTTTCACAAGTAAAGGCTCATCTTCTACTCATAAAAAGTTATTTACCAAGGAGTCATTCGTTCAAAATTTTGAAAATATATGAAAATTTTTTGAATTTACCACCTATACTTTTGAAAATTTCCAATAAAATCAAAATAAATTCTTGACATGTCTATCTATTTATTGTACTATACTTGTGTATATACAGTTAAATGGAGGTTCTTATGGATATACGGAAAAAAACGCAGTTTATGACCATGACTGCCCTACTCACTGCAATAGCGATTTTGATTCCAATCATTATGCCTTTTAAAATCGTTATCCCACCGGCTTCTTACACCTTGGGAAGTCATATCCCCATCTTTATCGCCATGTTTCTTTCGCCTTTGATGGCTGCTTTTGTGATTATTGCTTCTAGTCTTGGCTTCCTGATGGCAGGCTATCCCATGGTTATCGTCCTGCGCGCCTTCTCTCACATCGTTTTTGGTACTTTGGGGGCTTTGTACTTAAAGAAATTCCCTGAAACCTTGGATAAACCAAAGACATCTTGGATTTTTAACTTTGTTTTGGGTGTTGTTCATGCTATCGCTGAAGTAATAGCTTGTATCATCTTCTATGCTACTTCAGGGACAAATGTTGAAAATATGTTTTATGTTCTCTTTGTTCTAGTTGGTTTTGGTACAATTATCCATAGTATGGTAGACTATACATTAGCACTAGCTGTCTTTAAAGTGCTTCGAAAACGTCGCTAAAAGGAAAAACTATGACAAAGGATCGCAAACAAGCTCTTCTCAAACTTTTAAAAGAGTCACCAAAAGCTCTCAATGGTCAAACCTTGGCTGAACACTTTCATGTCACACGCCAAATCATCGTCCAAGACATTGCCATCTTGCGAGCCGACGGCGCTCCTATCTTGTCAACCAATCGTGGTTATATCTACAAAGAAAATGATGCCAACCCCTACGTCCACAAACTCTTTAAACTGAAACATGAACTGGAAGAAATTGGTCAGGAACTTTTGGCTATAGTAGATAATGGCGGACGCGTTCAAAATATCTTAATTGATCATCCCGTTTATGGTGAAATTGAAACCCTGCTCAAACTCACCTGCCGCCGAGATGTCCAGCACTTTCTGGAACAAGTCGAGAATTCAGACTTTAGACCACTTTCTGAATTGACAGACGGCATCCATTACCACCTTGTTGAGGCCGAGACACAACAAGACCTCCACTATATCGAGGAGGCCTTGGATCAGTTAGGCTATTTGGTAAAGGATTAGAAAATTTTCTTTTCCCAATCGTCTTCTGTACGGCGGGGGTAGAAAAATTCAGACTTGTCAGGTGCTTCCATCATCTCCATCAAGGGTAGCATATCATAGGCCAGATCCAAGTTTGGAATCTGGTCTTTTTGCACCCAAGATACTTCTCCTTCTTCTGAGGATTGGAGATTTCCAGTAAACTCTGTCGCCTTATAGCAAACGACGATGTAGCGCTCACCTGTATCTAGTGGCCAATTTTTAATGCCGACAAGTTGAGGATTTTGGATAGTCAATCCTGTTTCTTCATAGATTTCACGAATGACAGACTCTGCGAAAGCCTCGCCATTTTCTACATGACCTCCTGGAAAGGCATAACCAGACCAGCGATTCTCTTCAGGAGAGCGATATTGCATGACTACTCGCTGATTTTTAAGGTCTTCAATCAGACAAATGTTTGTTAAAATCGTTAATTGGGAGCGGGACATAAATTTACTCACTTTCTAAGTTGTTATATAATTTTTTCAGACTTGATGTCAGATTTCATGATAAAGGGATTGATCAGCTCATGATAATAGTATACATCATGAAGCAAATATCCTTTTGTTATGACAATTTCTTGTTCCCTAACTTCATAATCAATAGTGATTGGAACAGGAGGATTTGGAATAAGAGCGAAGACGACAATTACAAATAACCAAATATAAAAACTACAAATCGCACTGCGCACTCCTTCAAGGAAGCGATATTTCCCCTTTAAAAAGTAAATAAAAATATGCGAAATAGAGAGAATAATTGGAACAAAAATCCCTGTATTCCACGCTATGGGAATAAATTTCAGTCCAAATATCCCAAATAGAAGATCAAGAATTGCAAAGGACCTCAAAAAGCGAATAAATAGAGTAAAAATTAGAAGAAAGAGCCAAATATTCCAAATAATCGGAGTAAATGATAAACCAAATGACCATAATATGAAATGAGCGATAACAAATGCTATCAGTAAGGAATATAGGACAGTATAAATAAGCTTGTTAAAAGTACTTGAATTTTTCACTATTTATTTCTCCTTTAAATTCAAACTACTAACTAATGACTAATATCCATCACTTTTAAATTATCTCGTCTATTATTTTAACACAAATTATTACATATAAAATTTTTAGTTAAAATTACTTCCATAATAGAGCATCTTATGGTTTTGAATCTTTAAAGGGACACTACTACCTGAACGATATCCTTTAGCACCATAGTAGTAAGAAACCTCATAAAAAGCATCTGGCAACTCGGCATTATCTATCCCATTTGAAATAAATCCTGTCAGTCCGCCTTCACTATCAAAATAATCTTTCTCACCCTCTTCTAAAACAGTATCGCGATAGATGATGTATCCTTTAATCATTTCTTTTCCCAAGAATTCATCAATAGGAATATCATACAAACCTTGAAAAGCTTTCCCTTCCTTACGGTTCTTTTCAATGAGATCATAATAGTCTTGAATATCCCCAGATTCAGTATCGACACTCCAGTAACTATTTACGAATTCCAAATTGGGATTTTCATATTGCTTAAAAAAATTCTCTACCTTCTCTTTGTGAGAAATACTGACAGGATGTTGGTTGAGTAGTTTATGAGCCATGTCTGAAAATTCTTGTAACATGGTTTTCGTAGTCCCATCATAGGCTAGTTCTTCATCAGTCTTTTGGGGATTGTATTTTGAGGACTTTGGACGATAAAACAAGGCATGACTCACAGTGACTCTACTTCCATCAACTTCTTCACTATAATTGTATTCAATTTTGTATTTTTCAGAAGTCCATTTATCTCTAGAAAACCTCGTAACCTTCATATCTCCTTTAAAACCATACAAATCAAGGGTTCTTCTTACTGCTGTCTCTACTTCCGCTTGATTTGCTTCAGGAAAAATATCATAAGTTGTTGTAAAGATAAGGAAGGCAAAACGTAGAATAAAGAATAAAGGGACAATATTTACAATGAAGAAAATTAACAGTAAAATTTTTTTCATTACTAGCTTCTCCTAGATAAACATATTTAAATTTATTTCACTAATCCAACGCCTTGACTTCCTCAGCTACTTTTTGCAGATATTTTTGTCTTGTAGAATTTGTATTCACCTCACGCCCTAACTCACCTAAAATTGAAACTTTCTTTGTTTTGATACCACAATGATTCAGGACAGCATTCTTTAATACTGATATTCCATAACTGTCTGGAATATTGATAGAACCTGAAAATACTTTGTACCACCATGTTGGTGCCATGGATGTTGCGTAAATACTGGCTGTTTTTCCTTTTAGTAACTTTTTAAACTGCTGACCCCTTAAGTAGTTCCAAATAAAACTTCCTTGGTTATTTGCAGAGTATGCAATTCCTGGCGTGAAAACACGATCAATCCAACCTTTCAATAGACTAGGCATACTACTCCACCAAATTGGATAAACAAAAATGAAATGATCTGCCCACTGGATTAGTTCCTGGGAGCGACGTATGAAAGAGTCCTCTTCCATACGTTTTCGATAACCACAACGTAATACAGGATCAAAATCTATCTCATTTAGGTTAATAGATTCAAGCTCATGGCGATTTGAGTCAATATTTTCTACAATCGTTCGAAAAATTTCTTGACAGAAACTTCCCTTGTCAGGATGTCCATTGATGACTAAAATTTTCATTCATTTTCTCCTATCTAATCCAACACTTTGACTTCTAGCATCATACCACGTATCTGAGTTGCTAGTTCAAAATCAAGCACTTCGACGGCTTCTTGCATTTGTTTTTCCAGTTTCTTGACGAGTTCTTTATGCTTTAGTTTTTGAGGTTATTGATATCGACTTCCTTGTCCTCTTCTTTGGAAACTGCCTTGGTCACGGCAATAAGGTCACGTATAATCTCAGTAAACCTTAAGTTCTCAATACAGTGTATATTTTAGTGCCTCTTGCTCCTATTTTTAATAAGACAATAAAGTTTTAAGTCTGTTTAAGATTTTTAAAACTCTTGATTAAAGTAAGAATATACGCCATTAATTTATTTCTAAAATACTCAATGATAGCACCAGAAAAAAACAGGATCAGTGTCATAACTAGAATAATAATGACAAACATGTAAAATTCTTGTTCTTCAACTAAAGTATGGATGGTTGGTATAATTCTTCTAAAAATAAGAGGATGTACATGAAACAGATAAACACCCAAAGTTAGTGGAGATACTAAAAGAACTAGTTTCTTAAAAGTTAAGGGAAGATTTTTAATATTCAAGAAGAGTAAAAATATTGCTATTCCTTGCAGTGTGACCGTTGGAGAAATATAACTTCTCCACTGTTCAAAACCAAGCCAGCATAATATAAAAGTTAAACTAGTTAGAAATAAAATGAATCCACTAACATTACGTATTTGAAAACGACTTTCGTAATTTGATTTTCTAATTATTGCTCCCAAAGTGTACAAGAGGATCATCCATAATACACTATAACCACCCCACAAGCCCAGAATATCTTGTTTAAATACCGTGGGTATGACAGAAAAGTATATAAACGCTCCACTAACAATTGGAAGCAATTGTTCTTTTTTCAATATCAGCACTGCTTGATTCAAAAATGGTGCTATTAAGACTAAACCAAAATAGCAACTCATATACCAATACTGTCCATGACTTATTGGAGTTAAAGCTGAAAACCAATCACTTAAGTTGACAGATGATTTTGAAAAAATAGCAAATACAAAAGTAATTGAAATAGTATAGAAAATAATCTGTACCCAAAAACTAAACATTTTTTTATAACTAAATTGTGAATAAAGACCGACATACCCACTGATTAAAATATAAATATTTACAGCTGAATGTGAGAAAGCTTCTAAAAAATTTGCAAAAATATAGTAAAGATCTTTTTGACTATCAACTTTCTCCAAAATTCCTCCCATACCTAAAACATGTAAATTGCAAATCATCAACATAGCTAAAATTCTACAACATTCAATGCCTATGTGTTTAGTTTTTTTTGCTGTCATATTATGTCTTTCTATATATTTCTATTTCTTTATAATTTTTTCAGTTTAACGCCTTGACTTCCAGCATCATATCACGTATCTGAGCTGCCAGTTCAAAATCAAGTACTTCGACGGCTTCTTGCATTTGTTTTTCGAGTTTCTTGACGAGTTCCTTGCGTTCATGTTTGTTGAGACTATTGATATCGACTTCCTTGTCCTCTTCCTTGGCAACTGCCTTGGTTACAGCAATCAGGTCACGGATTTCTTTCTTAATTGTCTGAGGTACAATACCATGTTCTTCATTATAGGCCATCTGGATTTTCCGACGACGGGCCGTTTCATCGATAGCACGTTGCATAGACTGAGTCATCGTGTCCGCATACATGATGACATGCCCTTCGCTATTACGGGCAGCACGACCAATGGTCTGGATGAGGCCACGTTCGTTACGAAGGAAACCTTCCTTGTCAGCATCTAGAATAGCAACCAAGCTTACCTCAGGAACGTCAATCCCTTCACGGAGCAGGTTGATTCCGACCAAGACATCAAAAACACCCAAGCGCAGGTCACGGATAATCTCCGTCCGCTCCAAGGTCTTGATATCCGAGTGCATGTACTTGACTTTGATCCCCATTTCCTTGAAGTAGTCAGTCAGGTCTTCTGCCATTTTCTTGGTCAAGGTGGTAATAAAGGTTCGCTCATTTTTTTCAACACGGGCATTGATTTCACCTAAGAGGTCATCAATCTGTCCCATAGTCGGACGAACTTCCACTTCTGGATCCAAGAGTCCTGTTGGACGAATGATTTGCTCAATCACTGTCTCGGTCTGTTCATTTTCGTAGTCGCCTGGTGTTGCTGAAACGTAAACAATCTGATGAACATGACTCTCAAACTCCTCCCGACGGAGAGGACGATTGTCCAAGGCTGACGGTAAACGGAAACCATAATTGACCAACATTTCCTTACGCGAACGGTCTCCATTGTACATACCTTTGATTTGCCCCATGGTCATGTGACTTTCATCAATCATAATCAAGAAATCATCTGGGAAGAAGTCAAGAAGCGTATAAGGAGGCTCTCCTTCACTACGACCATCCATGTGACGAGAGTAGTTCTCAACCCCATTTGTATAACCCATCTCACGTAACATCTCAATATCATACTCTGTGCGCTGCTTCAAACGCTGGGCTTCTAGCAGTTTACCTTCCTTCTCAAAGACAGCTAACTGCTCCTCCAACTCTGCTTGAATCTTGGCAATAGCAACCTCCATGTGGTCGTCATTAGTCACAAAGTGAGTGGCAGGGAAAATCGCCAAATGATCCACTTCACCAAGGACTTGACCTGTCAAAGCCTCAACCTCACGGATACGGTCAATCTCATCCCCGAAAAACTCTACTCGAAAAGCGTGTTCATCTCGGGATGCTGGGAAAATCTCCACCACATCCCCACGCACGCGAAATCTTCCCCGTTGGAAATCAATATCATTGCGCTCAAACTGGATATCCACCAAGTCATTCAAGAGTTTATCACGAGAAATTTCAAGACCTGGACGGAGACTTACAACACTATCAGCGTATTCCTTTGGCGAACCCAGACCATAGATACAAGAAACAGAAGCCACAACGATGACATCATTGCGCTCCAGAAGTGCTGAAGTCGCTGAGTGACGAAGCTTGTCAATCTCGTCATTGACTGAACTGTCCTTCTCAATATAGGTATCACTAGAAGGAACATAGGCCTCGGGTTGGTAATAGTCATAGTATGAAACAAAGTACTCAACAGCATTTTCAGGGAAAAATTCCTTAAACTCCCCATAGAGCTGACCAGCTAGGGTTTTGTTATGGGCAATGACCAAAGTAGGTTTATTGACTTTGGAAATGACCTGACTCATGGTATAGGTCTTCCCAGTACCAGTCGCCCCCATCAAAATTTGGGCCTTTTCTCCACCCTCGATATTGTCAACCAACTGCTCAATCGCTTGGGGTTGATCTCCTGAAGGTTGGTATTTTGATACTAGTTTAAATTGATTGTCTGTAATCCGATTAATCATAATTACCTCGTACACACTTTCTATCCTTCTATTTTACCATAAATTCCATTAGATTCTTTATCTATTGACTTTAACAAACCCACATTTTTATGTCATATCTTCTTACATAATAATCATTAAAATTTGCCTTCTGACTTTTTTTCTGTTATAATTAAAAAATATTCAGAAAGGAGACTAAAAATGAAGAAAAAAATTCTAGCATGTTTGCTTATTTTATTTCCCATTTTCTCACTAGGAATAGCAAAAGCTGACACTGTTAAATCAAAGTATATTATTGCAAGTGATTCATCTTTTGCACCTTTTGTATTTCAAAATTCAAACAACGAGTACACCGGTATTGATATGGACTTGATTAAAGCTATTGCCAAAGATCAAGGTTTCGAAATTGAAATTACCAACCCAGGATTTGACGCAGCAATCAGTGCTGTTCAAGCAGGACAAGCAGATGGTATCATTGCTGGTATGTCTGTAACAGATGCTCGTAAAGCTACATTTGATTTCTCTGATTCCTACTACACTGCTAATACTATTCTTGGTGTAAAAGAATCTAGTACCATCGCTTCTTATGAAGATCTCAAGGATAAGACAGTTGGTGTAAAAAACGGAACTGCTTCTCAAACGTTCCTTACTGAAAACCAAAGCAAATACGGCTACAAGATTAAAACTTTTTCAGATGGCGCATCTATGTATGACAGTCTCAACACTGGAGCTATCGATGCCGTGATGGATGATGAACCTGTTCTCAAATATTCTATCAGTCAAGGGCAAAAATTGAAAACGCCAATCACTGGAACTCCAATCGGTGAAACAGCCTTTGCCGTTAAGAAAGGCAGCAATCCAGAATTGATCCAGATGTTCAATAAGGGGCTTGCCAACCTCAAAGCAAACGGAGAATTCCAAAAAATTCTCGATAAGTATCTAGCCAGCGGAGCAGCAACTACTTCTACAAGTACGGTTGACGAAACAACTATCTGGGGCTTGCTTCAAAACAACTACAAACAACTCCTTAGTGGACTTGGAATCACTCTTGCCTTAGCACTTATTTCATTTGCAATTGCCATTGTCATCGGTATTATCTTCGGTATGTTTAGCGTTAGCCCATACAAATCTCTTCGTCTGATTTCTGAGATTTTCGTTGACGTTATCCGTGGTATTCCTTTGATGATTCTTGCAGCCTTCATCTTCTGGGGTATTCCAAACTTCATCGAGTCGATTACAGGCCAACAAAGTCCAATCAATGACTTTGTAGCTGGTACTATTGCCCTCTCACTTAATGCAGCTGCTTATATCGCTGAAATTGTTCGTGGTGGGATCCAAGCCGTTCCAGTTGGACAAATGGAGGCCAGCAGAAGCCTAGGTATCTCCTACGGAAAAACCATGCGTAAGATTATCTTGCCGCAAGCAACTAAATTGATGTTGCCAAACTTTTTCAACCAATTCGTTATCGCTCTTAAAGATACAACCATCGTGTCTGCTATCGGACTGGTGGAACTTTTCCAAACTGGTAAGATCATCATCGCCCGTAACTACCAAAGTTTCAAGATGTATGCAATCCTTGCTATCTTCTATCTTGTAATTATCACGCTTTTGACTAGACTAGCGAAACGCTTAGAAAAGAGGATTCGTTAATGGCAAAACTAAAAATTGATGTAAATGATTTGCATAAGTATTATGGAAAAAACGAAGTTTTAAAAGGCATTACTACTAAATTCTATGAAGGAGATGTTGTCTGTATCATCAGTCCTTCTGGTTCTGGAAAATCCACATTCCTCCGTAGCCTTAACCTTCTCGAGGAGATAACGAGTGGCCACATCACAGTGAATGGTTATGATTTGACTGAAAAGTCAACCAATGTCGACCATGTTCGTGAGAACGTGGGAATGGTTTTCCAACACTTCAATCTCTTTCCTCATATGTCCGTCCTAGAGAATATCACTTTTGCTCCTATTGAACACAAACGGATGACCAAAGAAGAAGCTGAAAAATTGGGGATGGAGTTGCTTGAAAAGGTTGGACTAGCAGATAAAGCTAATGCCAATCCAGATAGTCTTTCAGGTGGTCAGAAACAGCGTGTAGCTATCGCTCGTGGACTTGCCATGAATCCTGATATCATGCTCTTTGATGAACCAACTTCTGCTCTTGACCCTGAAATGGTTGGAGATGTACTAAACGTTATGAAGGAATTGGCGGAACAAGGCATGACCATGATCATCGTAACCCACGAAATGGGATTTGCTCGTCAGGTGGCCAACCGTGTTATCTTTACGGCTGATGGTGAATTCCTGGAAGATGGAACTCCAGATCAAATCTTCGACAACCCGCAACACCCTCGTCTGAAAGAGTTCTTGGACAAGGTCTTAAACGTATAAAACAAAACTGTAAGATTCTCCTTACAGTTTTTTAATTACGTATTGGATTTTTTGATTTTTTTGAAAATTATGATAAAATAAAAACTATGACAATGAGGAAATCTCATCCCTAGTCCAACTAGGAAAAAATATAGAAATTAGGTAGCTAGATGTCATCAAAGGTTATTGTTACAATTTTCGGTGCGAGTGGAGATTTAGCTAAACGCAAACTCTACCCTTCCCTTTTCAGACTCTATAAATCAGGCAATCTCTCTGAGCATTTCGCAGTTATCGGAACAGCTCGTAGACCTTGGAGTAAGGAATATTTTGAATCTGTAGTTGTCGAGTCCATCCTTGATTTGGCAGATAGTACCGAGCAAGCCCAAGAATTTGCTAGCCACTTCTACTATCAAAGCCATGATGTGAATGATACGGAACATTACATTGCTTTACGTCAATTACAAGCTGAGCTTGATGAGAAATACCAAGCGGACCACAACAAGCTCTTCTTCTTGTCTATGGCACCTCAGTTCTTTGGAACCATTGCCAAGCACCTCAAATCTGAAAACATTGTTGATGGTAAAGGTTTTGAGCGCTTGATCGTTGAGAAACCATTTGGTACAGACTACGAAACAGCTAGCAAACTCAATGAAGATCTCCTTGCTGCCTTTGATGAGGAGCAAATCTACCGTATCGACCATTACCTAGGTAAAGAGATGATTCAGAGTATCTTTGCTGTTCGTTTTGCCAACATGATCTTTGAGAATGTTTGGAACCGTGAGCACATTGATAATGTGCAGATTACCTTTGCGGAACGCTTGGGTGTTGAGGAACGTGGTGGCTACTATGATGAATCTGGTGCCCTCCGTGACATGGTTCAAAACCACACTCTCCAGCTTTTATCTCTTCTAGCCATGGACAAGCCTGCCAGCTTTACAAAAGATGAGATTCGTGCTGAAAAGATAAAGGTATTTAAAAATCTCCACCAACCAAGTGAGGAAGAATTAAAAGAACACTTTATCCGTGGTCAATACCGTTCTGGAAAGATCGATGGTAAGAAGTATATTTCCTATCGTAGCGAACCAAATGTCGACCCTGAATCTACAACAGAAACCTTTGCCTCTGGTGCCTTCTTTGTAGACAGCGATCGTTTCCGTGGCGTTCCTTTCTTCTTCCGTACTGGTAAACGTCTGACAGAAAAAGGCACTCATGTCAATATCGTCTTTAAGCAAATGGACTCTATCTTTGGAGAATCTTTGGCACCAAATATCTTGACTATCTATATCCAACCAACTGAAGGCTTCTCTCTTAGTCTCAATGGTAAACAAGTAGGTGAAGAATTTAACCTGGCACCAAGTTCTTTAGATTATCGTACAGATGCTACCGCTACTGGGGCTTCACCAGATCCATACGAAAAGCTAATCTACGATGTCTTGAACAACAATTCTACCAACTTTAGCCACTGGGACGAGGTGAGTGCTTCTTGGAAATTGATTGACCGTATCGAAGAGCTCTGGGCTGAAAATGGAGCTCCACTTTACGATTATAAAGCTGGAAGTATGGGGCCACAAGCTAGCTTTGACCTACTTGAAAAGTATGGAGCCAAATGGACCTGGCAACCAGATATCGCCTATCGTGAAGATGGTCGTTTAGAATAGCAAAAATATCCTGCAAGTCAATTTTGCAGGATATTTATTTTGTATTAAATCAAGCCTTCTAAGAGACCCTTCATAAAGTTTTCTGAGTTAAATTCCCCAATATCATCAATTTTTTCACCGAAACCGATCAATTTTACAGGGATATTGAGTTCTTCTCGAATTGCCAAAACGACACCACCACGGGCAGTTCCATCAATCTTAGTCAATACAATACCGGTAACAGGGGTAATTTTCGAGAATTCTTTAGCTTGTACCAAGGCATTCTGTCCAGTTGACGCATCAAGAGCCAGGAAAGTTTCATGGGGTGCTTCTGGCACGACACGTTTGATAATACGACCAATCTTTTCCAACTCGGCCATAAGGTTGTCCTTGTTTTGCAGACGGCCTGCTGTATCAATCATGAGAATATCAATCCCTTCGGCTACGGCGCGTTCCATTCCATCAAAGACCACACTAGCAGGATCAGCTTTTTCTGGTCCCGTCACAACAGGAACATCCACACGACGGCCCCATTCAGCTAGCTGGGCAACGGCTCCAGCACGGAAGGTATCCGCAGCAACCAGCATGACTTTCTTGCCAGCTTGTTTGTAACGATGAGCTAATTTCCCGATAGAAGTTGTCTTCCCAACACCATTAACACCAACAAAGAGCATGACTGTCAAGCCATCTTGGAAATGGATTTGTTCATCATAGTTGCCATCCTTCTCATAGAGTTCAACTAATTTCTCAATAATGACACGACGAAGTGCGTCAGGCTTCTTAGCGTTTTCTAATTTGGCTTCATAGCGTAGTTCTTCTGTTAAGTTGGAAGCAACTTGCACACCTACGTCACTCATGATGAGCAATTCTTCCAATTCTTCGAAGAAGTTTTCATCGACAGAGCGGAAGTTGGCAAAGAAAGCATTCAAACGAGCACCGAATCCTGTACGGGTTTTCTTGAGACTGCGGTCATATTTTTCCTGAACGGTTTCTTCAGGTTGGGGAAGTTCTTCTTCTACTACTTCAGACGCTAGCTCTTCTTCTGTTTCTAAGTTCTCTTCTTCAAGAACTTCTTCTGCCTCTTGGCTTTGCTCTAGCTCATCAGATTCTAGCTCAAGCTCTTCCTGAGCAGTTTCTTCGACTGCTTCTGGTTCAATAACTTCTTCTGTCGAGATCTGAGGAAGTTCTCCTTGAGCAGGTGTTTCTTCCACTTTGTCCGTCGCTGTTTCTTCGACTGCCGCTTGGCTCTCTTCAACCTCTTCTGACAAATCAAGATTTTCCAGTGCTTCTTTTACAACATCTTCGATTTTCGGCTCTTCTTTTTTCCCGAATAAACGGTCAAATAATCCCATATTCTAATTCTCCTTTAGCACGTATTCTTCGATAGCCCAGGCAACGGCTTCCTCGTCGTTGGTCATCGGGGTAATCACATTGGCAACTGCCTTAACTGCTGGAACTGCATTTTGCATGGCAACTCCCAGACCTGCCCACTCAATCATGGAAAGGTCATTTGCCTCGTCACCACAGGCCATAACTTGACTTTGATCGATTCCTAAGTGTTTAATTAATTTTGCTAAACCTGTCGCCTTGTGGACGTTTTTAGGGGACCATTCCAATAGCATTTCACGCGATTTGAAGATTTCATATTGATCAAACAATTCTGGAGAAATCTGTTGAATCGCTGCATCCAAAGGTTCTTGGGCAAAGGCGGTCACACATTTATTATACGTCACCTGACTAGATAGATCTTCAAAAGCGACTGGCACGAAAGTCAGAGCTGGATTAAACTTAGCATAGAGACTTTCTTGGTCCGACCGGATTTGATAGACTGTTCCTTCTGAAATGGCATCTAACGGTAAACCTAGTTTTTCAGTTTCCTCGTACAATCGTGTCACATCGTCGATTGAAAAGACTGTTTTATCGAGAATCTCCCCTGTATTTTTCTGAACAAGCCCTCCATTAAAGGTGATGGTGTACTCATCCTCCTGTCCATCTGTTCCCAACTCCTTGAGAAAGAAATCCATAGCCTTCAGAGGACGACCCGTTGTCAGTACGACCCTGATGCCACGATCACGCGCAGCTTTGAGGACTTTCTTAGTTCGATCTGTCAGCTTTTTATCCGTTGTCAGTAAGGTACCATCCAAATCGAGTGCAATCAATTTAATATCTGCCATTACAAGTCCTCCATATAAGCCATCACTGACTGGTCCTTGTGGTGGCCAATCACTGTTTCTGCTAATTCTAAAATCTCTGGTCGCGCATTTTCAGGTGCAATTGGATGCCCGACGACCTGCATCATGTGAAGGTCATTGAGGTTATCTCCAAACGCCATAACCTGGTCCATGGTTAGACCAAGTTTTTTGGCTAACTCAATAATAGCCACACCCTTATCAACGTAATCCAAGACAATGTCAATAGATTCAAAACCTGTTGTCATGGCTTTCACACCAGAAACGTTTTCGTTGACCCAGGCCTCTCCAGCTTCTATCGTTTCTTCAGTAAAGTTAGTAGTGAATTTAAAAATCTCATCCGTGATATCTTCCAAACTCGCTACTTTTTGAATATTTTCATTGTAGTGACGGCTAAACATCAGATAGGTCTCATCCACAGTGTCCAATACATAACAAGCTTTTTTCCCAGTCAGGAGCATTTTGTTTTCATCAAAATAGGGCGATTTCTTCAAAGCTTCAAAAGTGCTCAAGTAAAAGTCTCGAGACATGGTAGCCTCATACATATCCTCCCCATGAAACTCAACATAGCTCCCATTTTCAGCTATAAAAATCACTTCATCACGCACATCCGCAAACAACTTTTTCAGGGACAGAATACCACGACCTGAAGCCACTGCAAAATAAATCCCCTTTCCCTTGTAGGAAACAAGCAAGTTTTTGAGGCGTTCCATATCAAATCGACCCTCTCCATCTAGAAAGGTTCCATCCATATCGGTTGCTACAAGTTTAATCATAAAATCCTTCATACTCCAATTGATAAATCTACCTTCTATTATACCATAGATAAGCTGAAAAAGTATCAGTACAGTAGGATTGACTACTGGATAGTAGGCCTTTTTCGGTAAATGAAATAGAACAGAATGTTTTTAATTTAACCTAATAGACCAATAAATATTCGCAACACTATCACGAAGTAACAAAAAAACTGACCAGCCATCTAACTTAAACTCTATACTATCATGGTTGAAACACGGAAAAAACTCTCCTACTAAGAGAGTTTTTCTTGATAATTTTTACAAAACAAAAAGCGAACAAATTCTCAGGCTTCCCAGCAGACAAGAATTTGCTCGCTTTTTTGGTGCCTTGGAGACAGACAAAGACACACAGCCAATTCCTTATAGGTAAGGTAGAACTTAAAGGCTATAACATGGATTATGATACATTAAGTACATATTCAGGTTTGTCTCAATTCCTTATAGGTAAGGTAGAACGGAGGTATAAAAATGAAAAGAACTTTTATGAAAGACAACACACGTCTCAATTCCTTATAGGTAAGGTATTACTGTACCATGTGCTCTCAGATGCAGGACGTACAGATGTAATCAATAAAAGTCTCAATTCCTTATAGGTAAGGTAGAACAGACCTATTTACAGCTTCCTATGGATTCACGAAGTATGACTGGTCTCAATTCCTTATAGGTAAGGTATTACAACAGCATTTTCACTGTTTCTAGATTGATTGTATCAAAAAATAGGGCTTTTTTCAAGATTTCAAAACCTTGGCCACGCGTTTGCGATGCACATCGTATGTCAAGATAATATACATTTATTTTCGCTTTTTGAAATAGAAGAAACAAATTGTCGAAAGAAGGAAACAAATTGTCAGAAGAGAAATGAGCAAAGTAAGCCAAGATGAATAGGTCAGACTCAGATCACATATTGTCAAACAATTATCCTGCAGTTCTTTGATATTCGGAATAGCTGCTAAAGCAAGACTTAAAACAGTCAGCATTAATACTCTGCCATTCAATTTATTACTTGATTCTGTCTGGCTGATAGCATGCAGTTCACTGATTTGACTGTCCAGGAGATTGATATGCTTCTCGATATAGAGTGAGGTTTGTAGCAATTCATAGATTTCCACCGCCTGCTCCTGCGGGCACAGCTCTGGAAGCAAAAATTGATTTTTAAAGGTCGTGTAAGCCTTTTGCAGCTTCAGTTTATCCGAAACTCTAGCATTGACCCTATCCCCCGCATCCTTGGAATACTTCAAAATACCAATCCTCTGACTGAGCGTGATCAAAGCCAAGTCCAGATATTCCGACAAAAAGTAACCTTTTAGGAAAAATTCAGGAAAAACAGAACCACTCATAAAAATCATGGAATGCTGGCTGGCCATATAAAGGCTTCCCTCAGCTGACCACCTCGTATAGAGAAGCTTTTCCAGCTCTGCCTTCAGCATATCTCGACTCAGACATGTTGAATCTCCCTTATCAACGTATAAAATACTAAAAAGAAGCTTCATCTTTTCTAAACTTTGATCCGAATCATCAAAATTCGCCCAATTCGCCGTTTTATAAATCAAGTCCTTTACATCAGGAACCATCATGTAGCTCACCACATACATGCGGTCATCAATGATGATCTCCAGATGAGGCTTAGACTCAAACTGCGAGATATCCTCTGGGAATATCGCTTCCTCAGGCAAGCCAAAGAAATCCTGTAAGATTTCTTTCGGAGCCGACATGATCCCATATGAAGAAATTAAGCCAGATGGCTGTGGAGCCTCATCAATTTTTTCGCTCTTAATCAGCTCAATATTATTAGGTGAGACTAAATCACACAGCAATGGAGTCAAAAAAGGAGCATAGAGATGACGACCATACTGGTTGATGTTTTTAATATCTTCCAATTTATCATAGAGACGATTTTCCATTGAGAAAATCAGGAAACCTGCTTCTAAATTTGGTAAATAACGAAGCATGATATAGTCAAGCGTCAGGTCATAACACTCAAGTTTGTCAATTTGATTATAATAAGAAATCCGATACACATCACCTTTTTCTAAGCCAGTATAAGCATAGTTTGTGACTAGCTCAGGATTGCGGAAAATCAGCTCCTCTGCTTCTTTATTAAAATATCGGCGATAAGCGTACTTTAATCGCTCGCTTTTTTCACCATCTTCTACGTTCAGATAGGGGAGTTCATTGGCATCTTGGCTGAGTTTCTTCCAATTGGAAGACTTCGGAAAAGACTCCAGCCCCTTGGCCGCAAAGGGCAAAACAAAGATATGGTGACTATATACAGATTGACTCTCAGACATAAACAACCTCCGATAAAGACATTCAACATGAAAGCACTTCCAATATACCACAAAAAACTTGCTCTCGCAAGTTTTTTCAGTTGAAGCAACCAATTCCTTATAGGTAAGGTATAACGATCAAGAGGAGCTAGAATATCTTCAAGGTATTCTAAATAAAGTCTCAATTCCTTATAGGTAAGGTATTACGTTCCAATGGAAGAACGAATTGCAGTCAAATCAGAATTGACGGCCTCAATTCCTTATAGGTAAGGTATTACGTAGTATTGCTATTTACACTCATTGGAATTTATCAGAAAAAAGTCTCAATTCCTTATAGGTAAGGTATTACAGATGACTCATTAAAGGCAGGCAACTTTCTTTCAGAAACAGAGTCTCAATTCCTTTTAGGTAAGGTATTACGTGTATATGGATGTGAAGTATATGAAAATCCTGATAATGGATAGTCTCAATTCCTTATAGGTAAGGTATTACTCGACTACGATTTCTTCAACAAACCATTTAAAGTTCAAAACGTTGAGTCTCAATTCCTTTTAGGTAAGGTATTACGGGTTCCGAAAGAAAACATCGAAATCCCTAAGCCGAAGAAGGTCTCAATTCCTTATAGGTAAGGTATAACGATATTTGGAGAAAGACAGGCGCTATTTCTAGAGGACTAATAAGTCTCAATTCCTTATAGGTAAGGTATTACTATTCCGAGAAGGTGCTAGTAAATATCTTGGGACTCTAACGTCTCAATTCCCTATAGGTAAGGTATTACTTATATCAGTGCGATCAGCAGCCTTGGTCGTGCCTTATATGCGCACGAGTCTCAATTCCTTATAGGTAAGGTATTACCTATTATATCACAAAGGAGACAGAGAGTGAGCAACTCAATTCCTTATAGGTAAGGTATAACGGAAGTAAACCCTTGGGTGGCTGAGAAAGTTATTCCACAAATGGAAGTCTCAATTCCTTATAGGTAAGGTATAACGACAAGAACAAGATCAAAGAAGATAAGATCCGTCCAATCATCAAAGAGTCTCAATTCCTTATAGGCAAGGTATTACCTGAAGCCATCCAAAATGCAGAGAAGAAAGTGGAAACTGCAAAAGCAAGTGTGTCTCAATTCCTTATAGGTAAGGTAGTACGATTTCATTTTTGGTGATACGAAGGACTTGGTGGTTAAGTCTCAATTCCTTATAGGTAAGGTAGTACAGTTGACCACTCAAACCAAAGATGGTCAGTGGTTGAACACTAATATGTCTCAATTCCTTATAGGTAAGGTATTACTGACGTCTGATGTGGCTCAGATTATCAAGGGAGTGAATCCTCTTAAGTCTCAATTCCTTATAGGTAAGGTATAACCAAGGTCAAGATCAAAAACCGACTCCTGAAAAACCTGACCAAGGGTCTCAATTCCTTATAGGTAAGGTAGAACCGAAAGTGCAAGTGATGAAAACAAGTCAACAGAGTTTGCGTCTCAATTCCTTATAGGTAAGGTATTACGTGAAGTCTGCAACAGAACTGGAATTGTCGAAGATAAGTCTCAATTCCTTATAGGTAAGGTATAACCAGGAACTTTTCCTTGTAGTGTTTGCAATCAAACTGGAAAAGTTAAGTCTCAATTCCTTATAGGTAAGGTATTACCAGCAAGGCTGTGAACTGGAAAGGCTTTTCGTAAAAGATGAAAAGCTTCGGTCTCAATTCCCTATAGGTAAGGTATTACCAGATTTTCAAATCAAAAAATTTTTGGAGGTAGAACCTTGTCTCAATTCCTTATAGGTAAGGTATTACAACAGCATTTTCGCTGTTTCTAGATTGATTGTATCAAAAAACAGGGCTTTTTTCAAGATTTCAATGAAAAAAGTCGATCGATCTTTTTTGTCCTAGCGCCCTTGCCAACTAAGATTGAACTCCTGTACAATAGCTGACTTCACTCGTTTCTAAGCTCTTTGTAAATGCGTTCTTATATTCAGGCTCCTTAATATGAACAAGCTCCTCTATACCTTTTTGAGCTATGTGAGTTGCGTGACTCCCTCAGATACGATTTGTAAATACCCTTGTCGATGGACCACTACTACTCTAACTGTCCGAAACCAACATTCGTTTTAGCGCCAATGCCTACATCAGTCAAGATAGTTTTAAATAACTCTATTTTTTCTTTAACCGTAATTTGAACTCCATCCGAAAGCTGACAATCTTTCAGATAAAAGCCAAATTCAAAAGAGATTCCAGGCTTAACCTTCAGACAGTTGATTGGAATAGGATTCTTGATGATGTCACTATGAGGCGTAATGAATTCCAACGCTAAACACTGTTGCTTCGTATTTTTTTTAGAGGTTGGACAGGGATAAGCATCTAAAAAGACATCATTATCTTCGAAAATATCATCTTTCAAGCCATAAACTTCTTTATCAGAAAGTCCTGGTTTAAGAAGTGACTTAATATACTCCATCTTTTGTTGATTAATATCATCTTTGGTATCTTCTTTCCTAGGAAAGACGCTTTTCAGTATCCCTTTGACAGAGGAGCCAGGTATATAGGGCAGTCCAGTCACATAATCAAAAGAAAAACCAGAATAAATAGAACCCTTTGATTTCAAATCATGGGGATTGCCCGTTCCTATCATGAGACCAGGATAAATAGTTTCCAAAGAAAAGGTTTGGAAACTTGCTACACCTTTTGAAACATTTTTCAAATGCTCCAGAGGTGATAGAGAAAGGTCAAATTTAAAATCCTGCAAAGCCATATTTCTCTCACGAAATTGCTCCTCACTAGATTTTGATCCACCTAGTTCATAAACTAAACCTGATGCTCCTTTCTGCTCTTTTAAGCCGTCAAAATATTCATGATAGTAAATATAAGACATGTTTTTTGAATTAAACATCATCCTTACCCTCCATTTTTCTCGTCTTCCTTGACTTTTTTATCCTTTGACTCAATTTCAAACAAGTTTAACCCTAGTTTGATCGCAATGGCTGCATGCAATACATCCTCTTTAATGGCGAAACTCTCATTATCATTTTTGAACGATGTGACATAGTCAAACAAGGTGTCTACCGTAATAGCTACGTTTTCTCCCTTAATAGCTACGTTTTCTCCCTTCAAAACTTCCAAAATCATAACAGGTAGCTTGGTACGATCTTCTTTGGCATTTTTTGATGCAGCCGAATAGTAGGCAACTGCTGCAGGGAGGCTTCCCATAGTAACCGCCGCTCCAAAAGAAGCGATATAGCCTCTAAACTCATTTGGAATTGGCTCCGTAAGCTCTTTTTTAATCACCTCAACAGCAATAGGAAGCAACCGATTAATTCTGTTCTTGTCCATTGTTTGCTCCTTCTTCATTTCTTGAAATCACTTTAATAACCTTGCAAAGTCCATAACCTACAGAAGCATTTGCACCAAACTGGATGATTTTCTCTCTCACCGAATCTGTAAAAATCTCTAAAAGGTTTTCTGACTCACTGGTTGAAGCCACCACTGCAAAATAGAAAATCGATTTGTGGGGCACAACTTCCTCATACCACAAATTAGTTTGTTCTCCGACACTATTCCGAGCAATTACTGGTAAACCATATTTTTCAAAGCAAGAATTATCTTGGTCTAGAGTTATCTTCTCATCTCCGCCCTTTATATCTGCTATTGAAATATTTTCTAATTGAAAATTTTTAATCATTTGCTTGAAATCTTTACAGGCTGTTTCTGGAGCGTGTATTGAATATGGCTTGTCCCCACCACTTATCGAACGAATTGGCAGGGCTAGTAGATTCGCGCTAAGAAATTTTAATGCTCCTGAAGTAGTAACCTTACTACTTTCCGAACCGAATATTTCATTAATGTTCGACAAGTCGTTTTCTTCAAAGAAGGCCCTCAGAGCACCTTTGACACCTGAAGAGTTGATCGTCGGAAATCCCGTCACAACATCTCGCTCCACTTCGTTATCAATGATGTTAAAATTAACATCTCCATTTCCTACATGCAAATTTGTTAAACATTCAATGACAAAAATTTTTGCTTTCATTTTTTACTCCTTACTCCCCTGTAATTTTATAAATAGTATTATAACCTGCTGGCTCTAAACCAGTTTTTACCGAAATAGCATCATCACCATAAAAGACGCTCCCTGCCTTATAAAGAAGGTTAGAACCTTGTAAATCAAGTCCTTTCAGACGATTTTTACTAAGGTCTGTATGAAGCTGGCGAACTAGTTTTTCCTCTAAAATCGCAAAGCCCTTAACATCATCTAACAGGCACACATCTGATAGGCAGTATTGCCAAGTCTGACCCTGTGGAGTATGCTTCTGGAGATGCTCTGTGATTTTACTTTCTAAATCATTTTCCGATTCTTGAACAGAAACCTTGAAAAGAGAACCCTTCTGTCCCATTGAGACAAGTCCGTCCGTCAACTGAACACCCTTTTCCATCGTCACATAAACCGCAAATTCGTAATCTTTCTGTAGCTGATGTACCTCTCGCTTAAATAGACGGTCAGCATCAAAATTTCGGGTTAGTTTCTCTAATTTTTCTTGAAAGTGATTTTTTTTCTTTTTGTTGTGCTTTTCTAACAAATCCATAAAATCATTTATAAACTCGGTTAAACTAAGATTGCTGTTCCTATCTAAATTAGAAACTTCCTGTTTCATATCTTCATTCACAAACGACTTACACAATTCTCGAAGATCTTGCTTCAGCTTCCCCAGATCATTCTGCGTAACACGCCTTACACCAGTCGCTACCTTAGTACTAAATATATCTTCGGCTGCTTCTAAATGACCTGTGTTAATATTGTAATAGCCATCCCCATGCCCTTCTTTAGGATTATATTCCTTAGATTTAAGCAGAGCGATTTCACCAAAACTAGTTGGCAGTGTAATTTCTTCCTCTAGTATCATTGGTTCAAACTGAGCAATCCCCTCTCTCCCCTGCTTGTTGTTAAAAGGATTTGGTATGACGATTTCCTTACTATTTTTACGCAGAAAGATGGGAGAGATTTTTTCTAATTTTCCGAAACCTTGTACACCTCCATTTAGAGAAAAGCTCTTCTCTCCGATTAGAGCTTTGATTTTATCTCGCGTATTCTCATCATAATGAAAATCCTGCTTCAGCTCAATCCCATTACTGACTAAGATAAGATAGCGTATCATC
This sequence comes from Streptococcus oralis, assembly GCF_003943385.1. Classification (GTDB taxonomy): domain Bacteria; phylum Bacillota; class Bacilli; order Lactobacillales; family Streptococcaceae; genus Streptococcus; species Streptococcus oralis_CA. Next base: position 39,169 of record NZ_RJPI01000006.1, on the reverse strand, counting down.
CCAAAGACTGTGGACTGTTCAGGAACGCGATTAGTGCGGATAAAATAAGGAGCGTATTCATCCTCCGAATAGTTATTTTTACCGACAAAGCTAAAGCGTCTATCTGAACCAAAAGAATAGTCTCCTAGCGGTCTAAACGTCACAAGATAGTCTGTCATCATTTACCTCCCTGCCAAAACTTTACCAAAAATAAAATAGCCTGCAACTCCTTGGTATAGTATTCTCCTATAGTCATCTTTCGCTTTGTACAAATTCCATCAACCTTGTCTTTCATATCTACCATATCTTGATATTCTTTCAAATAGTTTTCATAGAAAAATTTAGCTATTTCGTCAAGATAACTATGATAGGCCAACTGGTTAGGATTGTTAAAGTTATTTAAAAATCTTATTTTATATTCTTGAAAGTCAAATACATTCTGTGCAGTTTTCTCAAATAACAACTTAAAAATAATTTCTGTATCCTGTAGATTATAGAGGACCGATTCCAGTGCTTGATCGTTCGTATTTACTCGATATTTTATCAGATTATCTATGGCCTCCAACTTCTCATTTTCCACCATCAATTGAACGGTTTTTCCGCTGTGTTTTACCAACTCTATCCCCAGACGATTACCTCCACTGATTTCACTACCATTCGGACGTTTACCGCAACTTTCTTTAGCCTTATAAAGTTGAACTCTAGCTCTTTCCAGCGCTTCATATAGAGGATATTTGACATACTGAACAGCAACACCAAAAGACAAGCTGACATTGATACTATCATCTGGCAGATTTACTTCTTCCAGACCTTTCTTCAATGTTTTTTTGAACATTTCGTCCAATTCACGACATAAGGAAAAAAGAGAGTAAACAGGAGCAATAAACAGTAAATCATCCCCACCAGCATAAATAGTCATCCCCCCATATTTTCCGACAAGTTTAGCCGCTTCACCAGCATAGTCTAAACAAGCCCTCGAAAAAATGTTTATCCTATCAGATTGTTCAGAAATATCTACATCTCTACATAAAGCTTTCAAAAGAGTTCCGACCTTATCTCCATCTGAATTAACGACTGCATAGTATTCGCTTCTGGTCGGTGTTACCCCACCATCAGGAATCTCTTCAGAGGAGTTTTCCTCTTTCTTTCGAGATAGAGCAATGTCTTCAATTGATTTTAAATCGGAACTATCATCTGGAAGTTTTATAACCAACTGACTATTTGGTTTGGTATCTGTAAATAGCTTACTTCCCTTAATATAGACATTCCGATTGTCTTTCTTACCTGCAAAGAATGGAGCAAATAGATTCATATCTGTTCTTCCCTTACCCGCTGCCATCAGCTCCAATGCATCCAAAGCATCATTCAGTATTATAACTATATTATTTCCATCTTTTTCACTTTTTCCTATAATTTCGTTTATAGTTTCTTCATTAAAAACAACAAAATCAATTCTCAGATACTTATCGACAAAAACACTAAAATCCTTTGCATTAAACAGTCCGAATTTATCAGCCATTTCCTTCTTCGCTTCTGAAATTATATTCTGCAATGCTTCCTCGGTTGCTGTATTACCATCAACTGAAAGTAAAATCCGATCATGGTAACGACCAATACCATCTTCTTGTGGATTTTGATTATTATTAGAGTCATAAAACGGTGAAAAAATCTTAACAGCTGGAATCTCAACAAGCTTTTCACAGAGTTTCTTTGTCACCGTTGAGAAAAAATAACTGCCAAACCACAAACCTGCCGGAGAGATTGCCTCTCCAATAGTTTTAAAAATCGGACCGATTGTTATACCTACATATTTCATTTATTCATCTCCTTTGGGGTGGTATTTAACTATTTGTGGACCTTTGATTTTATTCACTTCTTTATTATAATAACTAACGGCCTCTTCTAAAAAATCTTCTAAACAAAAGTCATTTGATGCTGGGGTATCTAATTTTAGTTTCTCTGGCTTTGATTTTGGCTGAATACCATGAGCGTGCCCCCTTTTTTTATCAAGTTCATAGGTAAATACAAATTCTTTTTCCCATATCCTCTCATCAATTTTTTTAGGAATAATATAAATAATCTTATTAATAACCTTAAACGTTAAAGGAGAAGGGAAACGTTCGATAGTTTCATCAGCATGTGAAATTTTAATATTCACATCAACTGCACCACCTTTTTGCCTTCTTTGATCCTTAAAAGCAAAGGAAGAAGATAGACCAAGCAATGCTCTAACGTAACACTCTTTATGGCTATTAATTTTGGGTTCCTGTTTTACTTTGTTTTGATTTGAAGCGTATGGATGATCTATTATTTCTGTTTTTAAAACAACTTTTTCATTTTTTATTCCCTTCTCATTCATATGTATAAACAAAAAACCTTTTATATATTCCTTATGATTAATCCCTCCTTTAATAATCTTATAGAAGTTTTCAATAATCCTAAAAATCTTTTTTATTGCTTCAAACTTAGCTAACTTTCCAACTAGCTTATTACAATCTATCTTATATAATGTTTTTAAGCCAAACTCTTCCATTAAGATTTTTTCAATATTTTCTTGCTCAACCTGATCATTTTTCTCAGAATCAATTGTGAAACTGCCATATCCTTTTCCTTGGGCAGCTCCAAAATTTGTCACTATGAAAAAGTTTTTGATATGCTTAACTATCAATTTCTGAAGAATAGGATCAAAACAAGTAATGACTATTCTTGGATTAGTTATAACCATTCTTTTTTGGTCCTTAGCATAATAGAGAGGGATATCAACATATTCATCTGCAACTTTTTCATCTATCACCTCTTTCTTTTTTTCTATAAACTTCATCTTATAAGGTAACAGTTCATAGATTGCAAGTTCCTCAGGTTCCTTCGTCCAAATATATTTATCAAATTTCGGCTTCACTTCACTAGCCCTAAGAGTAGCCCCTTTAGCATTCGTACTAGGTTGGAAATGAATGATTGGCGCATGACATTTTAAGTCAAGTTCTAACTTACAATTCCTAAATTCCATATCCATTTTATCCTCCTATTCTTTAATTACAAACATTCCGAATCCCATCGAATTCTTCTCACCAAGCCCAACTTGATAGAGGAAATCCAATACCTCCGCATCTCCTCTTATCTCAAATTCTCCTTTCCAACCCGTTATGAGATAGTCTTTGTATTTGGTAACAAATTTATTCTTTAAAGAAAAATTTATCGGCTCTATATCAAATCTACCTGTCGGTACTTTATGATAATAAGCTTGATATTTCCTCGCAAAATTCTCCATGATTCTGTTCTTAAATTCCGTATCAAACGGATTGTAATACAATGTTTTTTTGGTGTCAGCATCTGTAGAACGAACCACCAAGGGAGAAATCATCCGAATCTTATAAGAAGTCCCCGTTAATTTCTTCTGTTCAATTTTTACATTTAAAATTTTTACAAGGTTTCGACCAATTCGCAATTCATCTAGATTTGACAAAGCCTCTGCAATAGTGAATAAAATGGATTGATCAATCGTTCTAATTTCAAAACGCACCTTATCAAGAAACTCTATTTGTTTTCCTCGCATTTTATATTGACCTTGCAACAATGAAAATGTAAACAACTTAAAATGTTTATCCTCTAACTGATAGCCCCTCTCATGAAGTTGCGCAGATAAGTCTTCCTTATTTTTCAATAAATTATAAATCATCGATTGAAGAAGGTAATTATAGTTTACTGGCAAGATAAACTGATCAATTTTTTGCAGTTCAATTAATAATTGCATCCTAGATTCCTCCCTGAATTAATACACATCTTCTTATATTATAGATATTACAAAATTTTGTAACCGCTGTCAAATTATATTGTTACATTTTATCATCTTAAATCAACTGTGAAATCACTGCTTGCTCTTCAAATCAAATAAATAGTGCTACAACTTGTTGATACCAATAATTCAGGATTCAAAAATATTGCAGTAGATTTAGCTAATACAAAATTAAAATAGACGAGAATAACTTAGCAGTTAGTTTGTTTGTTCATAAGAATCAATCTATTAATTTGTTAAACTTCTCAAATATTTTAATTCATCAGCATTGAGTTTCTACTGATAAAGGAACTGAACCATTATATGAATTCTACATGCAGCCAATATCATATGCTTAATTCAAATAGTAATTTTTAATATACGAACGATGAATACAACAATTTGCTAGTGAGTCATCGTATTCAACATTCAAATGGTGATAAAGACTTTCCACACGATAATAACAATTTTGAATCATTTTATACAACAATCACAGTATTGGGTATAAAGACTTTAAAGCTGAATTGTTTAGTTACCTAAACTTCTTCATCAAAAGATGACTAACCTTCAAATTTTTCCAAAAATGTGTTTAGAATATAGACAAAATGCATGTTTTGCTCTTGTTACAAATGGAAGAATGAACGAACTAGTTTGTGAAGCTTTATATAATTTATAATAATAAAAGAATTGGACGTATTTCAGTAAGTTCTATTGGGGAAAATTTGGCTTTTCAATAGAGTTCAAAAATGATATAATCAATAGTGTACTTCAATGATACTGTCTCAACCAAAGCTAGTGAGTTAATATTAGCCACGATTTCAGTAAACTGACAGGTGAGAGAATATGTCATAGAAAGCGAGGGAACCTCCACAAGAGTAAAGTTCAAGTAATACGAATCTAAGTATAGACTTCATAGCTTAACCAAGTAACATTTAAAATATCTGTTGAGTATCTTTGTGAGATTTCTACGTAAGAAAATATTTTAAAAGAGGATAAGCGTGGTGCTTTTTATACGTCGAATTTACATTCATAAAGCATTCGTTCAAGAACTAACGCAATGGAAAGAAAAACAAGCTCACCTATTAGTAGAGTTTACGGACAATACAGAAAACTTACAAATCTTTCAAGACAGTCCTTTACAACTGACTGCTCCAATGGTTTCTAATCAAAAGATTAAATTGAAAAAAAGAATACCTGCGTCATTAAAAATGATTCGTAATCACGATTTCCGACACTCACATGCAGCGTTTCTAATTTCAAAAGGACTCAGAAACGGTGAGGGAAAAGATTCTATATTTTTTACACTTATGAAATGACTTGGACACAGTAGCATTAATACAACTATCAACATCTACTCGCATTTATTCCCAACTCAACAAAAAGAAGTCGCCAATGCTTTTGACAACTTCTAGGGCAAAAAATGGCAAAAAAATTTATAAAACAAGGCACAAAGCCTTGATACGAAAGGAATCTTAAAAATCTTATGATGAACATGCAAAACATGATGCGCCAAGCACAAAAACTTCAAAAACAAATGGAACAAAGTCAAGCAGAACTCGCTGCTATGCAATTTGTTGGAAAATCTGCTCAAGACCTTGTCCAAGCGACCTTAACTGGAGATAAAAAAGTTGTTAGTATTGACTTCAGTCCAGCAGTTGTAGATCCAGAAGACCTAGAAACCTTGTCTGATATGACCGTTCAAGCCATCAACGCTGCTCTAGAACAAATCGATGAAACGACTAAGAAAAAACTAGGTGCTTTCGCTGGAAAATTACCATTCTAATCACCTACAGAAAAAGGAGGAAGGTTCACTTCTCCTTTTTTCTATGTTAGAAATTAAAGAACTCCGTAGCTTTTTTCAAAAGGAGATCGGTGTATTCTGGATCTTCCTGAGCTGCTGCTAAAGTCTCCTGTAGCATTTCCATGTCATCTGTAATCATCCCATCAACTGACAGCTGCAGCGATTTATCAAATGCGTCAGAGCTATTGATGGTCCACACGTAAAGCTTTTGTTCTGTATACCAAAGTTTCGTGACAAAATATTCATCCAATGTTGAATACTCCATGGTATAGCCAGTTGCCTTGGTTTTTGGGAAAATACTATTATAAGGCAAGATGAAATAAGCTGGAATAGTCGAATCATATTTCAAAACTTGGTCAATCACATGATAGTCTAGTGATTGCATCTGATGACCATACTGCTTGATAATCGTTCCATACTTCTCTAGAAAACGTTCCATCATTCGTGGACTGTCTTTTTTACTGGTTTTGATTTCAATCAACAATCTTTGATGAAGTTCATTCGCGCGATTGAGATAGTCATCAAAACTAGATATCTTGGTTCGATAGCCATTTTCAGAAATATCTAACCCTGTCAACTCCTCCAAAGTCAAGTCTTGAGGACTGGCGTTGATACCTGCTAAGTTCTTAAGATTGGCATCATGCATCATCACAAACTGACCATCTTTGGTCTCCTGCACATCCATTTCAATCAAATCTGGTTTCAGTTGCGTTGTTTTTTCCAAAGACTGTACAGTGTTTTGTACACCATTTTTATTTGAAACACCCCTATGTGAAATGACTAAAGGGGTATTTGTCACAGGAGCTTCCAGATAGATATAACCTTCCAGCGCAAAAAAGATACTAGCGCAGCCCATAACTCCCCATCTCATCAAATGGTCTTTTTTTCTTCTTGGCATAATCTCCAGTTCCTCACCAGTCAAAAAGGAGACAAACTTAACAAGGAAATAGGTCAAGGCCATATAGTGGATGTTTTTTATCAAGACAAAGTTGATAACTCCAAGAATCAGTGATTCTTTCTGTGTTAAATTGTCAATTACAATCTGTCCTATTAGCAAGGGAGTCAAGAGAAGGAAGAAAAAGAGATAGGTTTTAATAATAATGAGTAGCAAGTTCCAAGCATAAAAGAGAACTTGTTTTTTTGTCTTTTGTAGGCTATATTTTACTCCTTCTCTCACAGTTCTCTTTTCAAAGAGAATCTTCGGAAGGGCAAACATGAGTCGGACAGACACATAGAGCAAAATCCAAGCAGAGGCAAAAATCATCAAGCCCACTAGCCAGTACTTGTCTTCCAGATAAGTCACAATAAAGTCTGGAATAACGATTTTATTTAAGTAATAAATTTTTAAAATTTTCCTGATGAAAGGAAAGAGCATGGCTACGTAGAAGAATACAAAGGCCATCTTACAGAAGCTCAAGCGTTTCATGAACAGAAAACTTTGCTGGAAAACTTTGCGACTGTACTCAATCAAGGTTCTCTTTTCGTGGTAGAGAAGGTGACGCGCCCCAATAAAGAGGAGGCAAATCTGGAAATAGGCCACCAAAAGATTGATTACAATCAAGACGAGAAAGGCCAGACTGATTAAAGGAGAACTCGTGATAATGGCAAAAATATTATTGTAAGAAATAAACAAATATCCCGTCTGGCTGAGTAAAAGACCAGCAAGAAAAGAATTGAGAGGTAACCACAGATATTCCACCATCATGAAAATTAAGAAAAAGAGGAAGAGAACTTTATCTAGGTTGAGGTAAATTTTCCTAAAACCTAGTTTTTTAGGTTTTTCAGGTTTCATAGGCACTCCTAGTCTAGAAATTGAGATAAATCTAGCCCGCCAAAGGGATTCATGGATAGATTACTCTGTTCTTCTAATAATAGTTTTCCTTCATCCGACTCCAAAAAGGCTTCATAAACACGCGCCGTCATGCGGGCATCTGCTAAACTATTATGCGATTGACCTTTAAACCCTAAAAAATTCGCCACAGTTTGCAGTTTGAGATTAGCTATGCCGTGTAGGTCGGAACTACGGCGTTCAAAAGCCTCATCATATAGGTCTACCTTATACTGGTCACGATAGTCCAAGCCATGCTCCAAGAGAATAGGCAAATCACTCTTGACTGCATTGTATCCAACGATAGGTGAATTGCCAACAAAAGCCTGAAAGTCTTTTAAAACTTTTTCTACTTTTGGCGCATCTTTCAAGGTTTCAGCTGTAATTCCTGTCAAACCATTAATAAAACTCTTTAAAGGCACGCTGGTATGGACATAAGAATCAAAGGCACCTATCTCTTGACCATCTTGAAAGTGAATTGCTGATACCTGAATTAAATGGGTAACTCCTTCGTGTTGATTGAATTCTAAGTCAAAGGCGATATAGTCTCTTAATTTTTCCATCTTTTACCTCAATTACGACTCAATTTAAACTATAAATAAGAAAAGAAGCTATTAGGTTAGTGAATAACCCAAACAGCTTCTTTATTTTCCTCCAAATAGGCGAGCAAAAAAGCCTTTTTTGGTTGCTTGGACTTCTTCTTTTGCTTGGTCCAACTCTAGTTTCAAACTTTCTTGATCCTTCATTGCTTGAAGAGTCAACTGTTGCTGTTGGTCCAACTGTTTGTCCTTTTCAGCAATCTGGCGATCTTTGATGCGCATCTGCTCATCTTTTTCTGCTAACTGCTGGTCTTTGGCCTTGAGTTGCTCATACAATCGAAGAATTTCAGCATTTTTCTCATCGACCAAGATTTCCATCAGTTCCCGTTGTTTGACATCTTCACTGACTGGTTCATCTTCAAAAATTGTTTTTTTATAGATTTCTTCTAGCTTAATCAAGCCACTTCGAGTAACTACTGTTACACCTTTGTCATTTTTTTTCGTGTCTTCTTCGGGAAGTTCTTTAACACGATTGTTGATTGCCTGACGAGATAGTCCTAAGACATCTGCAATCTCGCTGACGGTCATTTCAATACTCATAATATCCTCTGAAACGTTTTCTAGCTTTTCTTTATTTAAATCTTATCATAAGCTAGATAAACTGTCAAATTTCCGCTTAATTCAAGGCCTTTAAAAAGGCTAGTAAGACTTGGGCCGAACGACGTCCAGCTTCGATAATAAACTCATCAAATGAGATAGAGGCTTCGTGATTGGCATTGTCACTCATAGCACGAATGACGAGGAAAGGTAGGTCAAGAGCCTGAGCCGCCTGAGCAATGGCCGCCCCTTCCATCTCCACTGCTAAAACTTCAGGGAAGTGAGATTTGATACTAGCAATCTTATCATCTCCAGCTATAAAACTGTCCCCTGTAGCAATCAAGCCTAGGTGCCAGGTCTGTTCTACTTGAGATAAACTTTCTTGAATCCTAGCGATGAACTTCTTATCGGATTCAAAGTAAAGAGATTGACCAGCCATTTGGCCATAAGCATAACCAAAAGCAGTCACATCCACATCATGGTAGACTAGTTTGTCCGCAATCACTACATCACCGACAGCAATCCCTTCTGCAAGAGCACCTGCTGATCCTGTATTAATAATGGCTTCTACTTGGAAATGATCAGCTAACACCGCTACACTCATAGCCGACATAACCTTCCCAATCCCACTCTGAACTAGAACGACTTCTGTATTGCCAACAGTGCCAGTGTAGTAGGTATTTCCCATGACTTGGACTTCTTGAGGTTTATCCAAATTCTGAGTCAAATGTATCAACTCTTCTGGCATGGCAGCAATGATTCCAATTTTCATTTCATTTCCTTTCAATTACAAGAGTTTCATTGCTAAAATTAACAAAATCAAAAGTAGGATGACTGCAAACAAGATGCGATTGAGTTTCGAATTAAAAACATTTCTCTTAGTATTCTCAATGCGGCGACTTTTATGAATCGTTGGTTCTACTTCGATTGTAAGTGTATCTTGACTAAAACCGTGGTCTCTAGAACGTGAATAACCAAAATGTTGTGAAGGCGTTGGTAGGATCTTTGTTTCCTCATCATCTTGAAGAGGTGGTCCTGAGATTTTCTCACCTCGGTTGGCACGTTCAATCATTTCGTCTGTTAATAAAGGTTTTCCCATGGGTTGCTCCTCTATTTCTTTTGTAGTTCCCAGTACTGAATTGCCATGATAGTCTTGGCATCACAGATATGACCTGACTGGATCAGGTTCTTTGCTTCCTCTAGACTGACTTCTAAAACTTCCAAGGTTTCATCATCATCTTGTGGGCGAGGATTTTCCACCTTGACCAAATCACTAGCGAGGTAGAGTTTTAGTTTTTCATTACAAAATCCAATCGCAGAATAGAAATCATATAAAAGCTCTAACTTAGCAGTGTAGGCAACCTCTTCTTCCAATTCACGAAGGGCAGCTGCCATTGGATCCGCATTTTCACCAGTTTCCAGTTTTCCTGCGGGAATCTCATAAGAGACAGCCTCAATAGCCTTTCGGTATTGCTTAACGAGGACAATTTTGTCCTCGGCTGTCACGGCTAGTACACAAACAGCTCCATTGTGAAAAATCAAGTCACGTTGGGCAGTTCCCTTTCCTTCTGGTAGTTCCACCTGGTCTTGTACCAGTTTGAAAATAGGACCTTGGTAGATTTCTTTTCGACTAAGCGTTTTTTCTTCAAATTCCATGACAAACTCCTACTGGTTCTTGGGATGATGAGGCAAGCGAGTTGCGTACTCATCTTTGTTAACTTGTCGTCCACGACCGATAGCAATAGCATCAGCAGGAACATTCTTGGTAATAGTTGAACCCGCTCCAACCAGAGAATTATCCCCAAGTTCTACAGGAGCAATAATAGTTGAGTTTGATCCAACAAAGACATTATTGCCAATGACAGTTTTGTATTTATTTTTGCCATCGTAGTTGACTGTAATAGTTCCGGCACCGAAATTAACGTTGCTACCCACTTCACAATTTCCAATATAAGTCAAATGACCCGCCTTGGTATTTTCACCGATTGAAGAACCTTTAACCTCAACAAAGTTACCAATGTGAACTTGGGCAGCTAGGCTTGAACTTGGACGAATATGGGCATAGGGACCGACTGTCACACCGTCCGCAACTGTACTTTCCTCAATCATGGAGTTGGTAATCACAGCTCCAGCCCCAATGGTGCTATCCACGATATAAGTTCCATTTGTTAAAATAGTCTCCGCACCAATCTTCGTTTGACCTTTCAAGGTAACGTTGGCTTCAATTTGGACTTCAGGAGCAATCTCGACATCAATGTCAATGTAAGTTGCTTCTGGATTAACAAAGCTGACACCATTAACCATGTGAGTATGATTGATACGGCGACGCATCACTGCTTCCGCAGTCGCAAGAGCCACACGGTCGTTTACCCCAAGACTTTCATCAAAATCCTTGAGAGTATAGGCGCCAACCTTCTCACCCGCATTACGGAAAATACCAATCACATCAGTAATATAGTATTCTCCTTGGGCATTGTTGGTGTTGATATTTTTAAGGGCTTCAAAAAGACGTTCATTGTCAAATACATAAGTTCCTGTATTGATTTCCTTGATTTGTTTTTCAAAATCAGTGGCATCTTTCTGCTCGACAATGCGAAGAACTTCAGCATTATCGTTGCGGACAATTCGACCGTATCCGAAAGGATCTGCCGCTTCGGCTGTTAAAATAGTCGCCACATTTTTGTGATTGATATGGAAATCCAAGAGGTTTTTCAAGCTTTCACCTGTAATCAGAGGAGTATCCCCAGCGATAACCAAGGTGTGCCCAGTGCGATTTTGGAGAATGGGCTCTGCCATCATGACAGCATGCCCTGTTCCTAGTTGTTCTGATTGGGTAACAAAGTCTGTCTGACCAGCCAAGACTTGCTCAACTAGCTCCGCCTTGTGACCAACTACAGTAACTGTTTTTTCAGGTTGAATAGCACCAACACTACGAAAAACGTGTTCCAACATCGAAATTCCTGCTACTTTATGAAGTACTTTGGGAAGATCTGATTTCATGCGAGTACCCTTACCCGCTGCTAAAATAATGGCATAATTTGACATACTATTCTCTTTTCTGTAAAAATTCCCTTATATTATACCATAATTTTACTTTTAAAGAACAAACAAACAGGTGCTTTCCTGAAAATCTCCCCTACTTGTCTACATTTCTAGACTGTTTCCTTTGATTTTTTTAAATTTTTACGATAAACTAAATAAATATGAGAAAACAAATTCATCCAGCTATTATTTTTAGTTTATTTGGAATTTTCATAGCGATTTTACTCCTCAATAGACCAAGTTTTGAGGATCATCCTATCAAAACAAAACCAAATGCTCTTCAAGTTGAAACACAAGCCTTGCATAATCTTGACAAACCCATTATCGACGTCTCTGGTTGGCAAAGACCTGAGGAGATTAACTACGACACCTTATCTCAAAACATTTCTGGTGTTATCGTTCGCGTGCACAATGGGGCTCAGCACACTGAAACAAATGATGCTGCCTTTATCAATGGTGTCGATAAAGCTTATAAAAATCACATATCAGAATTCCAAAAACGGAATGTCCCTGTGGGGGTTTATGCCTATGTAGCTGGAAAAAGTAAAGAAGATATGGAGAAGGCCGCTGAAGTTTTCTATAATGCTGCTTCTCCCTACAATCCTAGCTACTACTGGTTAGATGTTGAAGAAAAAACAATGTCTGATATGAATGAAGGTGTTGAGGCCTTTCGCGCCAAACTGGCAGCTCTCGGCGCTAAAAATATCGGCATCTACGTTGGGGTTTACTTCATGCAAGAGCATAGTATCAATACAGAAAAGTTCACTGCTATTTGGATCCCTTCCTATGGAACAGACTCAGGTTATTTTGAAACTAAACCAAATACCGATCTGGACTACGACCTCCACCAGTACACTTCTAAGGGGAGAATTGCAGGATTTGAACATCATTTGGACATCAATTTGATTTCTACTGCTAAAGAGAAGGAAGAAACCTTCCGAAAATTATTTTTGAGACCATAAGACAAGTGAAAATAACAAACTTTTTCACTTGTTTTTTCATTTTCTCCCCGTCTGTGTTATAATTGATAGCATAGAGAAAGAATTTTATGAAATTGAGGATCTTATTATGTTTTCATGGATTGCACGAGTTATTAAAGGAATCGTCATCGCATTAGGGTTTATCCTACCAGGAATTTCTGGCGGTGTTTTAGCAGCTATTTTAGGAATTTACGAGCGAATGATTGGCTTTCTGGCTCATCCTTTTAAAGATTTTAAAGAGAATGTCCTATACTTTATCCCAGTAGCAATCGGGATGTTGCTAGGGATTGGTTTGTTTTCTTATCCAGTCGAATATTTGTTAGAAAATTACCAAGTCTATGTTTTATGGAGTTTTGCAGGAGCTATCATCGGTACAGTTCCTAGTCTCCTTAAAGAATCTACTCGAGAATCTGATCGTGATAAGATTGACCTAGTCTGGTTCTGGACTACCTTTATCCTTTCAGGAGTCGGGCTCTACGCGCTAAACTTTGTTGTTGGTTCACTCAGTGCAAGTTTTGCAAACTTCATCCTAGCGGGTGCTCTTTTAGCTCTTGGTGTCTTGGTCCCTGGTCTAAGTCCGTCAAATCTACTTTTGATTTTGGGACTGTACGCTCCTATGCTGACTGGTTTTAAAACCTTTGATTTATTTGGAACCTTCATTCCTATCGGAATTGGTGCAGGAGCAACCCTCATTATCTTTTCAAAATTGATGGATCACGCCTTGAACAACTACCACTCCCGTGTTTATCACTTTATCATTGGTATTGTGCTTTCAAGTACTCTCTTGATTTTGATTCCAAATGCTGGAAATGCTGAAAGTATCCAATACACTGGACTTTCTATTGTGAGCTATGTACTCGTTGCCTTCTTCTTTGCGCTTGGCATTTGGCTTGGTATCTGGATGAGTCAATTGGAGGATAAGTATAAATAATGGCAAAGAAAGTCAAGATTAAAAAAACCTTGGTCGAACAAATCTTGACCAAGGCGGGTATTGAACACACAGGCATTCAAATCAACGCGCTTGAGGGTGAACTACCTTCGGAATATGATCGAACTCATATCTTTAAAACCTTGGCTCTTTTGGGAGACAAGACAGGACCAATTATCGGAATCGTTCCCTTAACAGAACACCTCGCTGAGAAAAAACTAGCAAAGGTTTCTGGCAATAAAAAAGTGAGCATGATTCCACAGAAGGACTTGGAAAAAACGACAGGCTATGTTCATGGGGCTAATAACCCCGTCGGCATTCGCCAAAAACACAATTATCCCATTTTTCTCGATAAGACTGCTTTGGACTTGGATCAAATGATTGTCTCTGCTGGGGAAGTCGGGCATAGTATCATCATCCGACCTCAAGACTTGGCCAGCTTTGTAAAAGCGGATTTTGCTGATATCTTGGAGGAAAGTAAGTAATGAAACTCTATTTTGTTCGTCATGGTCGCACCCTCTGGAATCTTGAAGGTCGCTTTCAAGGTGCTAGTGGTGACTCTCCCCTTCTTCCAGAATCTATTGACACCCTAAAGCAACTTGGTCAGTATCTCAAGGAAATACCTTTTGATAAGATTTATTCAAGTGATTTACCTAGAGCGATTAAGTCTGCTGAAATTATCCAAAGTCAACTTCAGGCTCCTTGTACTTTAAAGAGCATTCCTGACCTGCGCGAATGGCAACTTGGAAAACTTGAAGGTTTAAAAATCGCAACGCTCAATGCCATCTATCCACGACAAATCAAGGCCTTTCGCTCTAATCTCGCTCAGTTTGATACGAAGATGTTTGAAGCTGAATCCCTCTACTCTACGACTCAGCGTACTATTCAATTTATCAAATCTCTGAAAGGAAGTCCGGCTGAAAACATTCTAATCGTCGGTCATGGTGCAAATCTCACTGCTAGCCTACGTACTCTTCTAGGCTATAAAGAGGCTCATCTTCGCAAAGATGGAGGCTTGGCCAATGCCAGTCTTACAATTTTGGAGACTGAGGATTTTGAAACCTTCACTCTTGAAAGATGGAATGACACTTCCTATCAAGAAAAATAATCGAACTTGATCCCAATGGTCAAGTTCTTTTTAGTTTTCAAAGAATATCCGTGAATTTCTTGACTATTTATGATAAAATGGGAGTATCGCAAAAATGACTCATCGTATCAAATTTTGAGTAAAACTAGGAGGAACCCATGTCTACAGAACATATGGAAGAACTAAATGACCAGCAGATCGTTCGCCGTGAAAAAATGGCTGCGCTCCGTGAACAAGGAATCGATCCCTTCGGTAAACGTTTTGAACGTACTGCTAACTCTCAAGAACTTAAAGAGCAATTTGCAGAACTCGATAAAGAACAATTACATGAATTAAACGAAACTGCTACAATTGCAGGTCGCTTAGTAACCAAACGTGGTAAAGGTAAAGTCGGCTTTGCCCATCTTCAAGACCGAGAAGGCCAAATCCAAATCTACGTTCGTAAAGATGAAGTCGGTGAAGAAAACTACGAAATCTTCAAAAAGGCTGACCTTGGTGACTTCCTTGGTGTCGAAGGTGAAGTCATGCGTACAGATATGGGAGAGCTCTCTATCAAGGCAACTCACATTACACACTTGTCTAAAGCACTTCGTCCACTTCCAGAGAAATTCCACGGTTTGACTGACGTTGAAACAATTTACCGTAAACGTTACCTTGACTTGATTTCTAACCGTGAAAGTTTTGAGCGCTTTGTCACTCGTTCAAAAATCATCTCTGAAATCCGTCGTTATCTTGATCAAAAAGGTTTCCTTGAAGTGGAAACACCTGTTCTTCATAATGAAGCTGGTGGTGCTGCTGCCCGTCCATTTATCACTCACCACAATGCCCAAAACATTGACATGGTGCTTCGTATCGCGACTGAGCTTCACTTAAAACGTCTTATCGTTGGGGGGATGGAACGTGTCTATGAAATTGGCCGTATCTTCCGTAACGAAGGAATGGACGCCACTCATAACCCTGAGTTCACTTCTATCGAGGTTTACCAAGCTTATGCTGACTTCCAAGACATCATGGACTTGACGGAAGGTATTATCCAACACGCTGCTAAATCAGTCAAAGGTGATGGTCCAGTAAACTATCAAGGAACTGAAATTAAGATCAATGAACCGTTTAAACGTGTTCACATGGTGGATGCTATCAAGGAAATTACTGGTGTTGATTTCTGGCAAGACATGACTTTCGAGGAAGCTAAAGCTATCGCTGCTGAGAAGAAAGTTCCAGTTGAAAAACATTACACTGAAGTTGGTCACATCATCAATGCTTTCTTTGAAGAATTTGTCGAAGAAACCTTGATCCAACCAACCTTTGTCTATGGACATCCAGTAGCTGTGTCTCCACTCGCGAAGAAAAACCCTGAAGACGAACGCTTTACTGACCGTTTCGAGCTCTTTATCATGACCAAAGAATACGGTAATGCCTTTACCGAGTTGAACGACCCAATCGATCAACTTAGTCGCTTTGAAGCCCAAGCAAAAGCTAAAGAGCTTGGTGACGATGAAGCAACAGGTATCGACTACGACTACATCGAGGCCCTTGAATATGGTATGCCACCAACAGGTGGTTTAGGAATCGGTATTGACCGCCTCTGCATGCTCCTCACAGATACAACTACTATCCGTGACGTTCTACTCTTCCCAACAATGAAATAACCCCTTATCC
Source organism: Streptococcus oralis (assembly GCF_003943385.1). GTDB lineage: Bacteria > Bacillota > Bacilli > Lactobacillales > Streptococcaceae > Streptococcus > Streptococcus oralis_CA. The sequence continues at coordinate 22,957 of NZ_RJPI01000006.1, read as the reverse complement.
TCTGGTTTTTGCCAGAGGTTTTTTGATAAGAAAAGAGACTCAATTTGAGGAAAAAATTTAGAAAATCTTTCCAGAATATAGTGAAATGAAATAAAATCTGAACAAATTGATTGGAAAAGTCAAATCAATTTCTAGCAATGTTTTAGAAGTCACAGTATACTATTTCAGATTCAATCCGCTATATTAAATGGCTATCATGCTCTTTCCCAATTGATAAAAAAAACTACGTTTTGCTAATCAAAACGCAGTCTCATCCACTATTTTATCTCACTGTCCTTCTTGTACTTCTTTGGTTGCTACATCTTCTCCAAACCATTTTTGACTAATTTCTTGGAACTTACCATCCTTGTAAAGACTAGAAAATCCTTCATTTATCTTATTAACCAGAGTTGTATCTTCCTTACGTGCTCCAACTGCAAAAGCTTCTGTTTCTAGTCCAACTGTAAAGACATTATAATCGTTTAAAACACCTTCTGCTTCTAAATAATAGTCGGCATAGACACGATCAATCAATAGGCCATCAATTCGATCGTTTTTCAAATCAATCAAGGCTTCATTAAAGGTTTGGTATTGATTCGCTTCATTATTAGCGACAATATCCTTTAAAATCGCTGGCTTTCCTTCAAAGTCCGCATAACCAGATGAACCAGCTTGAGCTCCCAAAATCTTTCCAGCCATATCTTTTGCAGTCGTGATACCTGACGATTTCTTAGTAACCAATACCTGCTCATTCTTCATATATGAGTTACTGAATGCTACCTTTTCGCGACGTTCGTCTGTAGCGGAATAGCCATTCCAAATCAGATCAATCGTTCCTTTTGTCAATTCAGCTTCTTTCAAATCCCAATCAATCGGTTGCCAATTTACCGTAATTCCGTATTTTTCAAAAACAGCTGTAGCTAAATCAATATCAAATCCTGCATAGGAACCATCTTTCTGAGCAAATCCCATTGGAACAAAAGTACTATCAAATCCAATGGTAATAGACTTGTTAGACTCGTACTTAGACCAATTATCTCCACTAGTTTCACTAGAATTTTTCCCACAAGCTGCTAAGAACAAAGCAGTCATTAGACTGACTAATACAAGCATCAATTTTTTCATCATTTTTCCTCCTATTTAGGCTCTACTTTTAATAATACATCTGCAATATTTTCAGCGAATTGTAAATCGTGGGTAACCACAATCTGCGTCATACCAAGTTCCCTATTTTGCAAGATCAGTTTTTCCACTTCCAAGCGTAATTCTGGATCCAAGGCAGAAGTTGGTTCATCGTAACCAATGATTTCTGGATCAATCATCATGGCACGCGCCAAAGCCACCCGCTGCTTTTGCCCACCTGATAGTGAGAAGGGATAAGCATCTGCGTGCCCTGCTAGTCCTAACTGTTCCAAGAGTCCACGCGCCTTCTTCTCAGCCTCTTCCTGCTTCATTCCCATAGTTTTCACAGGCGATAGGGTCAAATTGTCCAGAACTGATAAATGAGGGAAAAGTTGAAAATCTTGGAATACAAATCCTAGTAGGTTGCGCTTTTCTAGTTCGTCTAAAGCTAGAGATTCACCGTTATAGTAGATTTCTCCAGAATCGATAGTTTCCAGTCCAGCTAACATACGTAATAAGGTTGTTTTTCCGCCTCCTGATGGACCTACGATTGCCAGGATTTGCTTTTCAGGAATTGATAGGCTGAAATTAGTTAAGATTTGTTTGCCACCAAAGGCCTTGTTGATGTTTCGTAATTCTAACATGGCAACCTCCTATCTATAGTAACTGTACTTCTTCTCAACTTTTTTGGCAAGGATAGTCACAATACCAATCAAAATCAAGTAAATTGCTCCTGCCAAGAACAAAGGAACCAGACTAGCATCACGGTTGGCTGCTGTACGACTAGCCAAAATCAAATCTGAAATCCCTAGAGCATAGACCAGAGAAGTATCCTTGACCAAACTCATAACTTCATTAAATACACTAGGAAGAACAATCTTGGTCACCTGTGGTAAGATAATATAGCGCACTGTGGCAACAGGGCTAAACTTCAAAACCTTAGCAGCCTCATATTGACCCTTAGGAATGGTATCAATCCCTCCACGGAAGATTTCAGCAAAGTAAGCTGCATAATTTAAAACAAAGGCAATAATGGCCGCAGGAAGGCGATCCAAACGAATCCCAATATTTGGGAGCACATAATAGATAAAGATTAATTGCAAGAGCAAGGGTGTTCCCCGCATGATCCAGATATAAATGTTAATCAGATAATGGAGGAGTTTCCAATGGACTTGCAAGGCAAAGGCAATCAAAACGCCCAAGGGAATAGACAAAATCAAGACCAATACAAAAACCTGTAAAGTCATGCTTGCACCGCTCAATAAACTCGGTAATATCTCAAACAAATAAGACATACTGCACCTCCTAAAAATAATTGTTCCTATTATAGCATAAATAAACAATTTAGCAAGGGTTATTGTAAAAAAATTCTATTTCTTTCAAAAAACGTATCTGCCAAATTGACGGATACGCTCTTTTAGAGAGATAACTTTTAAAGTGTTTCTATGAGTTCTTGCATTTGAACATCATCTGGGACTCGTTTTAAATAGGCTTCGGCTTGCACTTTGGCTTCTTCAAAATATCCCAATTCACGTAAGAGATAGCTATACTGCTCCAGAAACTCGGGATTGTCCTTGAGGTCAGACGATAGTTCTTGATAGAGCTCATAGGCCTTATCTAAATCCTCGATTTTCTGGTAAGAACGTGCAATCATCCACTTGGTCAGGAGGTTTTCAGGTTCTTGACTTTGAAGAGCGATGATATCCTCATACCGTTCTTGTTCCATATAAATGGTTGCGAGACGAAGGAGAATCTCCTCTGTATCTTCTGCATCTTCTTTGGCAGTAAGGAGAAATTGCTCTGCAGCACTAGCATCATGCAATTCATATGAAAACTGTGAGGCTGCTAGCAAGAGCCGAGTTTCAAATGGATTTTTCTCCAAACCTTGTTTAGCGATACGAAGGGCCTCCTCCACCTGATGTTCCTTGTGTAAGGCTTGACTGTAGCCATACTCATATCCTTCAAAATCTGGTGAAATGGTATCAATCTGCTTAAAGTAAAGAACAGATTTTTGATACTCTTCTTGGTCAAAGTAAAGACTAGCCAGTTCAAAGGCAGTTTGATCATCATATTCTAATTCTAAAGCTTTTTCTAAGAATTCAGTTGCAGCTTCAAACTTACCTAACTGGGCATAAGCGTAGCCAATTCGTTGATAGGTTGAGACACCCGTTTGCTCGTAGATGGAGCGATTGTCTAATTGAGCATAACCCTGAATAGCTTCCTGATAATTTCCTAACTCGCTATCCAACTCAGCCAGACCAAAAACTAATAAGGCATCATCTGAGTAACTTAAGGCTTCCAGTAACTTTTCACGCGCTACATCTGTCAATCCTTCCAACTGATAGAGGTCAGCCTTCAAGGCCAAAGCCGATACATACCAATCACTATCAGGTGTGATTGCCTCAAGGTAAGCAAAAGATTCCTCAACATTGCCATCCTCGCTAGCAATGCTTGCTAAGTTCAGATTCGCTTCTGGAAATTCTGTAACGATATTTTGGTAAATTTCTTTCGCTTGGGGATAAAAGCCAATTCCCTCTAGATAGCTAGCTAGTTCGTAAAGAACTTCACTTGAATCCGTTTCGAGGGCTTTATGAAAATACTGATCCGCTTTGGTTAAATCCTGTTCATCCAAAGCCTGAAGCATACGTTGACTATTGTTCACTCTTGATTTCCTCCCCTTCTTCTTCATACAGACCGCTGACTTTTTTATACCAGTTAAAGATAGCAGAGATGACCACCTTAGCTGAGGCATAGACTGGAATTCCCAGTAAGACTCCCCAAATACCAAACATAGATCCTGAAGTTAGGAGAACAAAGAGAACATTGATGGGATGAATATTGAGCTGACTACCTAAAATAAGAGGCGATACGAAGCGTCCTTCAATCGTTTGTTCCACGATAAAGACAATGACTACTTTCAAGAGCATGACAGGTCCTGCGATTAAACCTAAAACAAGGGCAGGCAGCATGGCAAGGAAACTACCCAGGTAAGGTACTAGATTGAGGATACCAGCCGTAATACCAAGAGTCACAGCATATCTGAGACCAATAATCTTAAAGAAAATAATAAACATGATGGCTACAATAATAGCAACTGTAACCTGTCCTCTAACATAGTTTGACAACTGTTTATTGACATCCGATAGGACTTCACCCGCAGGTTCTTTTAACTTCGTTGGAATAAACTTAGTCAAATAATCTCGCAAGCCTTTTCCATCACGCAAGAGATAGAAGAGCATAAAGGGTACGATAATGACCGCTACAATCACCTGAGAAACACTACTGATAAAGGCGCTGACCCAGTTGACGGCTTGAGAAGAAATTTTGCTGGCCCATATCGTTGCTTCTGTAGAAACATTTGCAAGAACCTGCTCCAACTGAGGTCTAAAATCATCTGGCAAGCGTTTGGTTACAAGGTCATTGATAACCATATCAGCATCCTTAAGATATGTCGGTACATTCTTTGCAAAATTTAAGACTTGGCGTTGGAAATTTGGAATAGCGACTGCCAGACCCCAAATGATAAAAAGTCCAATAATGACAAAAACTATACTGATAGCAAGAACGCGATTGATCTTGTGTTTCTCCATCCAGTCAACAATCGGATTGAGGAGGTAATAAAGTAAACCAGATAAAATAACTGGCAACATGACAACCCCTAAAAAATCCAAAACAGGTAAAAAGATAAAACTAATCTTACTTAGAATAAAAATGTTTAGCCCCAGTAACAAGGTTACTAAAAATACAGTGATGGCTTTATTATCTAAAAACCACTTAAAAAACCAAGATAGGCTAAAATGTTTCTCTCTATGTTCCATAAATACATCCTTTCTGTCATTCTTTCATTATACCATTTTTAATCTAAAATAACTCTTATTAAAGTGCTTACATAGATTAAACGAACACTACCTGACTGTCATTTTGTGGTATAATGAACTTATCATTATTAAGAGGTATGGACATGAAAGAAACTGTTTATTTTGGAACTTATACTCGTCGCTCATCTAAAGGGATTTACAAGGCAGATTTTGATACAGAAACAGGCCAGCTTGCAAATCTTGAACTCTTTGCTGCTGAACCAAGTCCGACCTATCTTGCCTTTGACCAACAGCAACACTTATACACTGTAGGGAGCCAGGATGGCTTGGGTGGAATCGCTGCTTACAAGACCGATGGTACTTTGTTAAATCATGTGGTTGAAGAAGGCGCTCCCCATTGTTATGTGGCAGTGGATGAAAAGCGCAATCTCGTTTACGGGGCCAACTACCACAAAGGTCAAGTTCTGGTCTATCAGCGCCAAGCAGATGGTAGTCTCATCCAAACGGATCTGGATCAGCATAGTGGACATGGTCCTCATGAAAACCAAACTTCCCCACATGTTCACTTTACGAATCTAACACCTGACCAGTATCTCATCACATGTGACCTCGGTACGGACGAAGTAACGACCTACGATGTTAGCCTAGAAGGAAAACTAAGTAAACTCTCTACCTATCACAGCCAAGCTGGAGCAGGTGCTCGCCACATCGTTTTCCATCATCATTATAAGATTGCCTACCTCATTTGCGAACTTAACAGTACCATTGAAGTCTTGATTTACGATGGGGTTGGTGAATTCGAACGCATGCAAGTCATTTCAACCTTACCAGATGGATACGAAGATTTCAACGCTACTGCTGCTATTCGTCTTTCAAAAGATGGCAAATACCTTTATGCATCCAATCGGGGTCATGATTCCATTGCCGTCTATACAATCCTCGCCGATGGTAGCTTGGAATTATTAGAGATTGTTCCAACACACGGACAAAATCCACGTGATTTCGACCTAACTCCTGATCAAGAGTTTCTCATTGCTGTTCATCAAGATTCTGATAACGCAACCGTCTTTAAGCGTAATCCTGAAAGTGGTCGTCTTGCTGAACTTTCTAACGATTTCCATGTCCCAGAAGCAGTCTGTATCCACTTTGCGAACTAAGATAATCAAAAAATGAACTTGAGATTCAAGTTCATTTTTTGATTATAGTTTATTTCCGACATTAATACGGTTAATGGCACGTTGAAGAGCAATCTTAGCGCGTCGTTCTTGGTCAATTAAGTGCTTGTCTTGAGCTTCTTCAATTTCACGTTCGGCGCGAAGTTTAGCACGTTCAGCACGGCTGATATCGATATCACGAGCACGCTCTGCTGAGTCGGCTACAATGGTAATGATATCATTAGCAATCTCGATAATTCCTCCGTTCACTGCAATCCAGTTCACATGAGTATCATCATCGATTCGTTTTACCTTTACTTCATCAACCGCTAAAACCGCAATCATATTTTCATGTCGTGGCAAGATCCCCATCTCACCATCCAGAGTTCGTACCGATACAAAGCTGGCATGGTGATCATAGACGAGGCCATCTGGTGTCACGATCTGGACAGTTAACTGAGCCATAGATCACCTCTTAAAATCCCATTTTCTCTGCCTTAGCAATGACGTCTTCGATTGAACCAACTCCACGGAAGGCATCTTCTGGCAAGTGGTCATGTTTCCCTTCAAGGATTTCCTTGAAACCACGAACCGTTTCTGCTACTGGTACATAAGAACCAGGTTGGCCAGTAAATTGCTCCGCAACGTTGAAGTTTTGTGACAAGAAGAACTGGATACGACGGGCACGAGCAACCAAAGTCTTTTCTTCGTCAGAAAGCTCATCCATACCAAGGATAGCAATAATATCTTGCAACTCATGGTAACGTTGAAGAACACGTTTAACTTCAGCAGCTACTGCATAGTGCTCTTCTCCAACAATTTCAGGTGCCAAGGCACGTGAGCTTGAAGCCAACGGATCAACGGCTGGGTAAATCCCCAATTGTACCAACTTACGTTCCAAGTTTGTAGTTGAATCTAAGTGAGCGAAGGCTGTCGCTGGCGCTGGGTCAGTATAGTCATCCGCTGGCACGTAGATAGCCTGGATAGAGGTTACAGAACCCTTCTTGGTTGATGTGATACGTTCTTGCAATTGACCCATTTCCGTAGCAAGTGTTGGTTGGTAACCAACGGCTGATGGCATACGACCCAAAAGGGCAGATACTTCTGAACCAGCTTGTGTGAAACGGAAAATGTTGTCAATGAAGAGAAGAACGTCTTGACCTTCTACATCACGGAAGTATTCAGCGATTGTCAAACCAGTAAGGGCAACACGCATACGTGCTCCTGGTGGCTCATTCATTTGACCAAATACCATGGCTGTTTTCTCGATAACACCTGATTCTTTCATTTCCCAGTAAAGGTCGTTCCCTTCACGAGTACGTTCCCCAACACCGGTAAATACTGAAATACCACCGTGTTCTTGGGCAATATTGTGAATCAATTCTTGAATCAAGACGGTTTTACCAACTCCGGCACCACCGAAAAGTCCAACTTTACCACCTTTTAGGTAAGGGGCAAGAAGGTCGATAACCTTGATCCCTGTTTCCAAGATTTCAGATGAGGTAGACAATTCATCAAAAGTTGGAGCTTTCTTATGAATTGGCTGACGCTCAGCGTCTTCAGCGAAAGGAGCATCCAAGTCAATAGTATCCCCCAAAACGTTGAAGACACGTCCCAAAGTTTCTTTACCTACTGGCACAGAGATTGGACGGCCTGTGTCCAAAACTTCCATTCCACGAGTCAAACCATCTGTTGATTCCATGGCGATCGTACGGACCATACCATCACCCAACTCCAAGGCTACTTCAAGGACGATTTTTGTTTTTCTTTCGTCATTTTTGTAGACGACAAGTGCATTGTTAATCTCAGGAAGTGGTTCCCCAGCTGCAAACAAGACGTCTACAACGGGTCCGATAACCTGAGCAATTTTACCTGAACTCATCTCCTTCTCCTATTCTATATAAGATACTGTCGGTTCCTAGTTTACCTAGGTCCTAAGTTCATTTTGATACGAGGGAGGCAAAGCCTTATTCTAAGGCACTAGCCCCCGCTACGATTTCTGTAATTTCTTGTGTAATCGCCGCCTGTCTGGCACGGTTATACTGGATTGTCAAATCATTGATGACTTTCTTAGCATTATCAGTCGCCGTTTGCATGGCTGTCATACCAGCAGCATTCTCAGCTGTCTTGGCATCGATGATAGCCCCGTATATCATACTTTCTGCAAACTGAGGTAACAACTGCTCTAGAATCTCATCACGACTCGTTTCCAACTCAAATGTCAAGCTATACTCTTCATCCGCTTCATTTGGATCTAAGTCAACAATCGGCAGCATTTGTTCCACACGCATTTGACTTGTGAGAGTATTGACATGATGGTTGTAACAAACATAGAGTTCATCAAAAAGTTCATTTTGATACATTTCAATCGTTTTTGAAATAATTTTACGAACTTCATCAAAACTAGGTTGATCTGCTAAGCCCCGCAATTCATAGATTGGTTGAATGCCACGAGCCTTAAAGAAATCAGCTCCCATACCACCAATACAGATTATCTCAAAACCTGTACAATCTGGATGGTATTCTTCTTTCAGCTCCATCACAGCTTTGAGGATGGAAGCATTATAACCTCCAACCAAGCCACGGTCTGAAGTAATAACGATATAGCCTGTTTTCTTAACTGGGCGACTAATGAGCATCGGATTGGTAGAACCACCAGATCCGTTACCATGCAGAATATCCGTCAAAAGCTTACGAACCTTCTGAGCGTAAACTTGAAAGTTGCGTGCTGCTTCTTCAGAGCGACCTAACTTGGCAGCCGATACCATTTGCATGGCATTGGTGATTTGACTAGTATTTTTTGTTGAGGCGATTTTTGTTTTAATATCATTTAGAGATACTGCCATCTGACACCTCTATTCTTATTGGAAGCTGGATTGATTGAGAAACTCTGTAATCGCAGCATCCAAGACTGCTTCTTCTGGCAAGTCATTTGTTTCACGAATAGTTTCCAAAATCTCTGGATGTTGTGCATCAAAGAAATCATGAAACTCTTCCTCAAAACGAACAATGTCATCTACAGGAATCGTATCCAAGAAACCATGTGTCAAAGCATAAAGAATGGTTACTTGTTTCTCAACAGGTAATGGTTTATGAACTGGTTGTTTCAGAACTTCAACCGTACGACGACCACGATTCAACTTAGCCTGAGTTGCTGCATCCAAGTCCGAACCAAACTTAGTGAAGGCTTCCAACTCACGGTATGAAGCAAGGTCGATACGAAGAGTACCAGCAACCTTCTTCATGGCTTTAATTTGAGCAGAACCACCTACACGAGATACAGATGAACCTGCATCAATAGCTGGGCGAATACCTGCGTTAAAGAGACCATCTCCAAGGAAGATTTGTCCATCTGTGATTGAAATCACGTTGGTTGCGATATAGGCAGAGATATCACCTGCTTGCGTCTCAATAAATGGTAGGGCTGTGATTGATCCGCCACCAAGCTCGTCAGAAACTTTAGCTGAGCGCTCAAGCAAACGGCTGTGGAGGTAGAAAACATCCCCTGGGAAGGCTTCACGACCTGGTGGACGACGAAGCAAGAGGGAAAGTTCACGATAAGCTACCGCTTGTTTTGAAAGATCATCATAAACGATTAAAACATGCTTCCCTTGGTACATAAACTCTTCAGCCATAGCAACTCCAGCATAAGGAGCTAGGAAGAGCAATGGAGATGGCTGTGAAGCAGAGGCTGTCACAACGATTGTGTAGTCCAAGGCACCGTACTGACGAAGTGTTTCTACTTGTGTACGAACGGTTGATTCTTTTTGTCCAATTGCAACATAGATACAGATCATATCTTGACCTTTTTGGTTCAAGATTGTATCAATTGCAATGGTTGTTTTCCCTGTCTGACGGTCACCGATAATCAACTCACGTTGACCACGACCAATCGGAACAAGGGCATCAATAGCTTTCAAACCTGTTTGCAATGGTTCTGATACAGACTTACGTTGCATAACGCCAGGAGCCGGCGCTTCTACTGGACGAGACTTATCAGTATGGATTTCTCCAAGACCGTCAACTGGACGACCAAGTGGATCCACAACACGTCCAATAAGGCTCTCACCAACAGGAACTTCCATGATTTTACCTGTACGACGAATTGTATCGCCTTCACGAATATCTGTAAAGTCACCTAGGATGATAATCCCAACGTCTGTTGACTCCAAGTTTTGCGCCATCCCATAAGAGCCGTTTTCAAAAATCAATAGCTCTCCACTCATGGCATTTTCAAGGCCGTGAGCACGCGCAATTCCGTCCCCGATATAGGTTACAACACCTGTTTCAGATACATCAAAATTGGGTTTGAAATTTTCAATTTGTTGCTTAATTAAAGCGCTGATTTCTTGTGCGTTAATTGCCAAAAGAACACCACTTTCTATTTCAAATTTTCTTTAACAACTCGAAGTTGTTGTTTAATACTCACATCAATTGTCTTGTGATTGGCAAAAATGACAAAACCACCAATTAGACTTTCATCGATTTGTTCTTTGATACTCCGAACTTTCAGAGACATTTTTTTCTCAATCAAAGGGAGCAACCGCGCCTTCTGGTCATCTGTTAAAGGATGAGCGGAGGCAATCATCACTTCAAATCGATTGGTTTCTTTTTCAAGTCGACTCAAACAATCTACAATTAGTTCATAAAATAAATTCGCTCTGTGATTGTATAGCAGAACCTGAATAAAGTTTTGCATTAAAGGTGAAACAGAGTCTTGGAAAAAACGAACTGTTTTTTCCTTATCAGACTCAGCTACTGCCACTTGACCTAAAAAAGAAGGCAAGCCTGTTTCTTCAGCGACTTGCTTGATTTGAGCTAAGTCATAAAAGATACGGTCTTCTTCTCCTTTTTCAATCACCAATTGGACAAAAGGCATGCTGTATTTTTCAATTACCTTTACTGTCTTTTTGTCCATTAAGCTTCTCCTAGCTGATCAATGTACTGATCAATGAGTTCTTTATGGGTTTGACCGTCAAGGTTTTGTGAGATAATTTTTCCAGCTAGACTAATCGTCAAATCTGCTACCTCACCCTTAACGCTTTGTAAAGCTTCAGCTTTGTTTTGAGCAATTTCTTGGTTTGCTTTTTCTTTCAAGCGACCAGCTTCTAGTTTCGCTTCCGCCAGAATATCTGCTCTACTCTTCTCTGCAGTCTCTTTAGCATTTTCAATGATTGTTTTGGCTTCGTTGCGACTACCAGCCAGTTCATCTTCACGTTTTTGGGCAAGAGTTTCTGCTTTTTGACGTGCTTGTTCAGCTCCATCAATATCAGCAGCAATTTTATTTGCCCTTTCTTCGAAGACACTTGTCAGGTTTGACCACGCATATTTCTTAACTAAGACAATCAAAAGGATAAAAGAGCCAGCGATTAAAATAAAGTTACCAATTAATTCACCTACTGTTACGTGCATCTGTTACTCCTTTCTACTCTCCATCATTAATTTTATTTCCTAGATACATAGAAGACAAGACTGTGAATACATAGGCCTGAACACAGGAAATAAACACAGAAAACGCCGTCCAGACTAGATTGGTAACAAATGCGACTGGATACCAATAAAGAGCCTGATGAGAAAGTGTGATCAGCAAACTAGCCATCACTTCTCCGGCAAAGATATTTCCGAATACCCGCAAAGCAAGTGATAGGAAATTCGTGACTTCTTCAAGGAGATTCATCGGTGTCATAAAACCTGGGGTAACAAAACCTTTCAGATACTTTTTAACACCTCGGCGACGAATTCCTTCTATATGGGTCATCAGGATAATTCCAAATGACATGGCCAAGTCAAATTGAAGATTGGCTGTTGGCGATGTCCAAAGGTTTGTCCCATCTGTAGTTTGAAGTTTTGCCATCAAACCAAGATTGTTTGCGATTACCATAAAAAGAAATAAACACAAGTAAAAGAGTGAGTAATCTTTCATGTACCGTGAGCCTACATTAGGTTCTGTAAATCCGACTACGAAGTCATAGAGATACTCTAGTACATTTTGCTTTCCTTTGGGTTTTACAGTCATATTACGACTTGCCCAATAGATAAAGCCAAAAATAACGACTACTGACAGCAAGGTCAAGGCTGTCAAGGTTAAATCAAAGGTAACAGGACCAATATTGATGGTTGGATTGATACTTTCTTCCATCTAGAATCCTCCCTTTTCCAATTTATACTTCTCTTTATTTGATGATAAATGAAAAGACAAGAGTTACAAAGAAAGTTCCTTCAATAAAGGCAATCCCCATGATCATCAAGCTACGCAATTGTGGAATGATGTCTGGTTGGCGAGCTGCTGATTTGAACAAACCGTTCATCAAAAATCCTTCTGCAAGGGATACACCCATACAGGCAAGACAAAGACCAAAAAATGTTAAATTCATTATAAATTCTCCTTTTTTATTTAAATTTACTTACTTAGTTTAGTCCTAAAATTTGTTTTTGTCAACTTTTTACTAACATTGAAAGCGTTTCAGATAATTTATTTCTAATTTTACTATTTTTAGTACGATTGTATAGAAATTTTTAACCGGTTTCCATAAGAAACTCCGTATTTTTACTAAGGTTTCTGAAGCAAAATAAAAGACCCAAGCTTAAAAACTTGGATCTATTTTTGTCTATTTAAAATAAAATGAATGATGTTGTTTACAACCTGGATTAAATGGAGCGCTGCAATAAGGACAAGCTACCTGTTTTTGGTATTCTTGAAAAGTCATTGTCCTCTTACAAGCTCCACACAAAATCGGTTGATCTTTGGAAAGCCTCAAGGGATAAGGAGAAAACAAATGCGTTTCCATAGCATTGTGGCACTGATAGCAAGCGTAGTATTTCCTGCATTCATAACACTGGAGGGAAACGATATCCTTTACACTATGGTAGTGAACACACCTGCTTTCGTCATCTACCAATAAACCATGAGCTTGAATCATTCACTTTTCCTTATCTAAGCACGAACTGTAACGCTTGTCCCGTCTTCCTTATAGAGATTGATAAGACCTTCCTTGAGAGCACGGACCATGTCGCCTGCCTGAACAGGTTGTGGAACCTTGATTGTCAAGAGTTCCATTGGATTTGGAGCGCGGTCGATTTTATTACCTTTAGAATCATGAAGATCTTCGATATAAGTCTCAAAATGACGGAAACCTGGGCCGTAGAACTCAACTTGGTCACCTTCGTTGATAACGTTTCGTTGACGAATAGTTGCCGTTTGTGTCGCATCATCATAAGAAACCACTTCAGCGACAAACTTGTACTCAGGGATTTTACGACGTGCACCAAACAACTGTTCATTTTCTGTTGGTGTACCGTAGTAGAAACCTGTTGCCAATTCACGTTGGGCAACCTTCCACATCTCATCCACCAAGTCTTGTTTGATAGCTTCAAACTTCTCAGGACTTTCAAGGTATGCATCCACAGCCGCCTTGTAACAGTTAGTCACCGTTGAAACATAGTGAATGGACTTCATACGTCCTTCAATCTTAAGACTGTCTACACCGTTTTCTATCATATCTGGAATATGGTCAATCATAGACATGTCAACAGCTGACATCGAAAATTCTTCAGGGATTTCACCTTTAAGACTCTTACGTTCTTGACCAAAAGGCATGTCGTAAAGGTCGTATTTCCAACGACAAGACTGAGAACAACCACCACGGTTGGCATCACGCATACTCATGTGGTTTGATAGCGTACAGCGACCTGAATAGGAAATACACATAGCTCCATGGACAAAGGCCTCAATTTCTACATCAGTACGTTTGCGAATCTCTGCCAATTCTTCCATTGATACTTCACGGGCCAAAACCACACGGGTCAACCCAAGTTCTTTCCAGAACTCAAGAGTTTCATAGTTTGTCGCACTGGCTTGAGTGGAAAGGTGGATTTCGAGACCTGGTGCTTCAGTTGCTGCAATCATGATCAAGGCCGGATCTGACACGATAACGGCCGCAATCCCAATGTCACGCAACTTACGGAACCATTCTCCTGCACCAGCTTCGTTTCCTTCGTGCATCACCATGTTAGCAGCCACATAGACCTTGGCACCGTGCTTAGCAGCAAACTGGACGCCTTCTTCCATCTGTTCAAAGGTAAAGTTTCCTGCACGGCTACGAAGACCATAAGCCTGTCCACCGATGAAGACAGCGTCCGCACCATATTGAACAGCTACTTTTAGCTTTTCTAAAGTCCCTGCAGGTGATAAAACCTCAGGACGTTTTAATGTTTTTGTCATGTTTTCTCCTATTTGCAATATAAAAGTTTGACGTTTTTTCCTTCTCATTTTATAGTAAATAATAGATAAAATCAAGCCTAGACAGATTGTTTTGACAATTCTAATCTTTTGAGAAAAGAAAAAACTAGTCTGCTGAGACTAGTTATTTTCAAGATAAAATTCAAAGCGTTCGCCCACGTATTGACTTTTTACATATTCAAAAGCCGTCCCATCTTCAAGATAAGAGACCTGAGTCAAGGCTAAAATGGCATGCCCTTTTTCAACTTCCAGATAGTGAGCTATCTTTTCCTTAGCCAATCTCGCATAAATGGTCTGTTGGGATTTGCCAATCCGGTAGCCATGTTCCTGCAAGGTTTGAAAGAAGTGACTAGTTACCTCTTCTTTTTTGAAGTCCTTAATAAATTTCTCAGGTATAGATGCTACTTCATAGACTAGTGGAACTTGGTCAGCGTAACGCACCCGTTCCATGCGGATAATATTCTCTGTTGGAGTAATCCCTAGCTTAGCCACTTCCTGCTCGTTGGGAATGGTTCTTCTATAAGAAATGAGTTGACTGGAAGGAACTTTCCCCTGAGATTTGACAATCTCTGTAAAACTGGTTGTTCCTCGCATTTTTTCTTGGACACGAGTGCTAGAGACAAAGGTTCCACTTCCTACACGACGCTCCAAAACTCCTTCCTCAACCAAGAGAGAGATAGCTTGTCGCAAGGTCATCCGACTAACCTGAAACTGTTCCGCTAAATCTCGCTCACTTGGAAGTCTCTCTCCGATTTTCCAATGATGCTCATCTATATCCTTCTTGATCTGATCGTGGATTTTCATATAAGCTGGTAACATGATTCTCACTTCTTTTCTTTATTTTCTCCATTGTACCGTATTTGCTAAGAAAAAGTCAAACTTTGCCTTGTTTAGTTGGTAATTCGCCCCTATTTGTGATAGAATATTGAAAAAGATATTTCTTTTGAGAAAGGAAAAAGATGAGCAACATTTCAACTGATTTGCAAGATGTCGAAAAAATCATCGTGCTGGACTATGGTAGCCAATACAACCAGCTGATTTCACGCCGTATTCGTGAAATTGGTGTTTTTTCAGAGCTAAAAAGTCACAAAATCTCAGCTGCAGAGGTTCGTGCGATAAACCCTGTAGGAATTATCCTCTCTGGTGGACCAAACTCTGTATATGAAGATGGTTCATTTGATATTGACCCAGAAATTTTTGAACTTGGCATTCCAATTTTGGGAATCTGCTACGGTATGCAACTTCTTACTCACAAACTTGGAGGTAAGGTTGTACCTGCGGGTGATGCTGGAAACCGCGAGTACGGTCAATCCCCACTTACTCACACTACTTCTGCCCTCTTTGAGGGTACCCCAGAAGAACAGATTGTTTTGATGAGCCATGGTGATGCAGTTACAGAGATTCCTGCTGACTTTGTTCGTACTGGAACTTCTGCTGACTGTCCTTACGCAGCTATTGAAAACCCAGAAAAGCACATCTATGGTATGCAATTCCACCCAGAAGTTCGCCATTCTGTATATGGGAATGATATCCTGCGCAACTTTGCCCTTAACATCTGTCAGGCTAAAGGCGACTGGTCAATGGACAACTTTATCGATATGCAGATCAAGAAAATCCGTGAAACTGTTGGAGACAAACGTGTCCTTCTCGGTCTATCTGGTGGTGTTGACTCTTCTGTTGTTGGAGTTCTTCTTCAAAAAGCAATCGGTGATCAATTAATCTGTATCTTTGTAGACCACGGTCTTCTCCGTAAGGGAGAGGCTGACCAAGTTATGGACATGCTTGGTGGTAAGTTTGGTTTGAATATCGTTAAAGCAGACGCTGCAAAACGCTTCCTTGATAAACTTGCTGGCGTTTCTGACCCTGAACAAAAACGTAAAATCATCGGTAATGAGTTTGTTTATGTCTTTGATGACGAAGCAAGTAAGCTAAAAGATGTGAAATTCCTTGCTCAAGGAACGCTTTACACTGACGTGATTGAGTCTGGTACAGATACTGCTCAAACCATCAAATCACACCACAACGTGGGTGGTCTTCCAGAAGACATGCAGTTTGAATTGATTGAACCATTGAACACTCTTTATAAAGACGAAGTCCGTGCCCTCGGTACAGAGCTTGGTATGCCAGACCACATCGTATGGCGTCAACCATTCCCAGGACCAGGACTCGCTATCCGTGTCATGGGTGAAATCACTGAAGAAAAACTAGAAACTGTTCGTGAGTCTGATGCTATCCTTCGCGAAGAAATCGCTAAAGCTGGTCTTGACCGCGATATCTGGCAATACTTTACTGTCAACACAGGCGTTCGTTCAGTCGGTGTTATGGGTGACGGTCGTACATATGACTACACCATTGCCATTCGCGCTATCACTTCTATCGATGGTATGACAGCTGACTTCGCTAAGATTCCATGGGAAGTCCTTCAAAAGATCTCAGTACGTATCGTAAACGAAGTAGACCACGTTAACCGTATCGTCTACGATATTACAAGTAAACCACCTGCAACAGTTGAGTGGGAATGATTTATAAACATGATTTGAAGTGAAATGGTTGATTTAACAGCATTTTCAGTTATTATAAAAGGTTAAAAATTAATCAAAATTGATTGGTTCCCCACCAAGAATCCCACCAGAAATATGCTGATGGGATTTTTTTATATTAAATTTTATTTTTATATTAAAAGAGTTTATTAGCAGTTCTTTCTGCAAAATACACCATAACACCAACAATTAATGCCGTCAAAACAGGAATCTTGAATTTAAATGCAGAAATCATTAACTCAACACAACCCAAATTCCGTTTCGGCTAAATCGATGAGAAAGAATTGTCAGATATAATCAAGGCCGCGCACCGTAATACAGTGAGAATGATATTAAAAATCATAGCTTATCAACACCAATCCGATTTATTACCAGAAAAGTGGGAGATTGAACATATCCTTCCTTAAAAATGACAATCAATTTATTTTCCAACGAATTCAGATTCTGATGTCAAAGAATTGGTTGAACATATTGGAAATAAAATTCCCTTTGAAAAGAGGCTCAATATTGTCGCAAGCAACGGATACTTTGCTAAGAAAAAAGAAAGCTACAGGAAATCCAAAGTTGGTATATTACTCGAAATAACAGCAATTGGGGACTTGATGAAATTAGAGAACGTGATATTCGTATTTCTGATGAATTAGTTGAAATACTGAAGGACTGAAGCTTAAACCAACCTGAAACCAATATTGCAGAATCGTTAACATTTATCCCGGAAGATCGATCTCCAGCCTATCTTGAATTTTTAAAAATTTTCAAAATGGAAGATTCAAATGAAGCAAGAGAAAAATTTTTAAATATATAAAAAATCAACAAAGCACTTTGGCCGGTAACACATATTATGTTACAATCAACTAAAGTGCTTTTTGTATATATTTATCTGCAATTATTAATATGTTTATCTATTTTTATCTGCTTCCACATTAAAAAAGTTTTTACAAAATTTTACTTATACACATAGAAACTCTGCTACAGCAGATTTTGCAACAATTCTTAAAAATGTAATATTATATTTAAAACAACTAATTTAAATATTAAAAACACCTTCCTCAATAATTAGTTTCAAAAAACCTACACTTGTATATGCTGCATAACTTTGATAAACATCATTTTTGTCTGCATTTGCAAAATCACAGACGCTCTTAACGGCAAGAAAGTTTTCTGGCTTGGGTGTTGAAGTATTCATACATGAAAAATACATTCCATATATTTCCATTTCAATTCCTAACAATTTCCTAGTCATACTTTTGGGTTTTTCCAAAACTGCTGAATCTCCTACAACAGCTGAACCTGATGCAACTGGACCAATCTTCATTTTTAAATCATGATTAGGAGCTTTCTCTTTAAAACTCTGTTTAATACCAAATAATTTCATTGGCATGTCGGTGATTTTCTTTATCTTCGAGTGAAGCTCTGGTTTAACGGCAATCACACTATAATCTGGACGGAATCCTTCTTCTACTATTTTTCCACTTTCATAGTTCCATGACTCACTAGCCACCATTATATCACCAAGACCAATCTCCCCTTCGACCCCTGCAGCAATTCCAGTCATACAAACATTTCGAGGTCGAAATGTTTGTATGATCTTTTCTGTAAACTGAGCCATCGCAACCATTCCCATTTTATCATCTGTTGCTAACAAAAGTTTTTGTCCATTGCTTAGTTTTGCTTCGTAGTAAATAGAGCTATCTCCCACAACATTTATCGGGTTATAGTCTACAAAAACTTGCTTTACGGCATCAAATTCTGGACTATTCAATGCCGTAATAATTGCATAATCGTAGAGATAACCGCTTTTATAATAATAGCTAGGAGTAGACTGTTCAATTGTTTTTATTTTTGCCAATAAATTTTCACGCCACTCCTGAGTCGAAAAATCAAATTTTATTATCTCAGTAAATGAAGAAGAGAATATCGGATTTCCTTGATCAAGTGCTTCAACGTCTGCTGTTAAACCAACAATATATTTAGGCCTTACAATTTTTGTACTTCTTTGGAGTTCCTCCAACAAGTCAACTGAATTTTTTAACTCTGGATTATCTAAACCAAATCTTTTAGGTATAACTAAATCTAAAATCAATAAATCAAATTCATCTTTTTTTATGAAACTTATCGTGTCATAAATTCCAGTCGCAACCTGAATTTCCCATTTTTTTTGATCAAAAACTTCTTTTATTTCAGAAATTTTGTTTTCATTGTCATCAACTATCAGTACTTTCATTAAGTTCTCCTACTAACTTTGTTAAGTTCTCAAACCAGCTTTTTGAGGACGAGCTATAATATATAATCTCAATAAAATTTTTATGATATTTTTCCTTTAAAATATTTCTCATTTGAGAAATAGTGATTTGTTCTTCCCCAAAACTTTCATATTGAGTTATAATGATTGTTTTTAGATTAATCTCGCGTTGTAGCATTTCTTCTAAAATTTCCCTTCCAGCAAAATTCCTTATTTTTCCACCACCACTATTGGTGTCGATATCGAAAGTTGGCAGGGTCATATCAAGAAGTAGCAAATCAAAACTAGAATTTCTCAGAGATTTGACACCCTGTTGAAATGATCTTTTTTCTGAAAATGTTAAATTGGAATACTGGCTATTTAAACGTTCTATAACTTGAGAACTTTTATTTTTATCATCCTCGATTATTAGTATCTTCACTATACTCCCCCATGTTAATACTAACTTCAAATTCTTCAGAGGTTACTTCAAATTTAAAAGTTAGCTTTCTCTGCAAATTAAATTTTATTATTTTGTACAATTTTGAATACCCTGATCCGCCCTCTTTCGTTAGCATTGGAATATCGATACTACTATCAATAACTTGCAATTCCTTTTCTAACTTCTCAACTGATTCTTTTATAGTTGCCTCTTTATTACTTAAGTAGTTATTTCTGAATTTAATAACCGAACAATCGTCTTCATCAGTTATCGAAGCATTAATAATCAAATCCTCACTTTTAATACCACTATGCTTCATAGAATTATTAAATAAGATAAGGAGAATATCGATGTAAAAAGGTAGTTCTTTGCTTGATATACTATAGTCCTCACTTAAATTTAAATTAAACGTAACTTTTTCAAAATCCGAATTTATTTTAGAAATAATATTTTCCGAAACAGAAATCAAATCTTCGCTTCTGACAATAGTGTCTTCAGAAATTTGTGAGCGTTCAAACCAGCCCGCAACTTCCTCTAAAGCAATTTGAATTTCTGTCTTACAAGAAGCTATATTATTTTTAATACTAGGAACTTCTATACCGTTTGTAACCAAATTAGATTCTAATGTTGTCAGTTTATCAATAAATTTATTTGTAATATCATTTTTTATTAAATCCTGTAACTTAGATACCTTGTTATCAATTTTTTTCCAAATATATTCTACAATTATATCGTAGATTTGCTTTTTATCGCTTAGCAGCTTAACTTTGTCATAAACTTCTTTTTCCAGATCGCTGAAACTTTCGTTTAAGTTAAAAATACCGGAGTCAATCCCTCTACTTTTATATTTAATTTGCAAGAGTTCTTGCTTAATAGAAGATATTTCATCATCTATCGATTTTGAAAATTTATCTAAAATATCAGATATCTTTCCATACTCGACTCCAACTATGTCTCTTATGTGTTCATTTTGAGCATAAACTTCCGAAGAATCCGATATTTTCTCGGTTATCAAGTAATAGTTATTAAACGGCTTCCTTATCTGCCCCTGTAGAGTCCCATGCCTAATTCTTGTGCTAAGATATGAGTCTAATCCATCGTCATCAAATAAAAATTTATTGACTATTCTCTCAAACAAACCTTCAAGTGCTCTCATTTTAGGGGTATATTCTTCTAAATTTAGTAAAAAATATTGATTCCCATCACTTAAATTTATTGTTTGCTTTGGAATATATTCAATTTCTCTAGAATCCGCACTATCGAAAAAATCATTGAAAAATTTTTCAAAATCATTCTTATTTTTTTCATATATTTTTTCGCTATCAACAGTTAACTTACTTTGGTTAACCGATTGAACTAGTTTCTTCAATAGCACCTCTTGAGATAACTCACTAATTTCTTTTGTATATTTATTATCAAAGTCTTCTTCATTTTCCTCGTTCAATTTGCTGAGAATACTTAAACGTTCGCTAACTACTTGTTCCTCAGATTCAAATAATAATGCCATATCAGATAAAAAATCACGTGTACAAATACGCTCTAATATGAACCTGACCCTATTTTTATTACTAGTTGTAATTTTAATATTAGAAGGATAGTCAATTGAATTACCTTCTAAGTAATCTTCAAAAACGTATTTCAGTCTATCTGAGCCACACAGCTTTGCAAATATTGGTACCTCAAGTTTTGACAAATCTAGATTACGATTTTCTGCATCAAAAAAATCTTTCATCTCGTCTAGCGGGTACATAAAAATAGCATTTGGGGTTCGGAAATATGTATCTGTAAATTCTAATACTACATTTCCCAAATCTCTTTTTCCAAAATAATATTTATAGAGGAAATACCTCACCTCTTCTTGATACCAGTTAGGTAGTTTCTGTCTTTCGATTACTTCAATAAGAATTTTAAAGTCAGCAATATTAATTTCTGACTGCCTCAACAAACTTAAAACCACCTCAAATTCTAGTGCGGATTTGAGATTCTCGAACTTTTGATCAGTTATACTTGGAAAATCTATATTTGATAATGCACTTGTTTTAGAGAGAAACTCTACAGTTTCTGAAATATTGCCAACATATTTCAAATAAGAGAAGCCAATGTACCTATCATACAATTCTATACTTATATCATCTTGGCTTCCATTTAAAAATTGTTTTAAATACAACAGAACTTGATTGAGTAAGTCAAAATTACTATATTTTCTTGTATAAAAGAATAGTTTGCTAACATATTTTTCAAAAGAAGTTTGACTAAAACTCTTTACTGATCGATAGCAATCAATAATATCTACCAAGTCAATGATATAAGCTGAATTTAAAATACCCTCGTCATAATCTCCCTCACTAATCTGTAATGAAGTGTAGTAGGACAACATATCGAGGCTCGATTTGCTTATGCAAAACTCTTTTATTATTCTACTAATTGGATCTAGGCACTGCTTGTAGTTTCCACAATACAAGTTAATTTCTAATTCCATAAATTGAATATCAATATCTTTCATATTTTCAATAAATTCGGAATCTTCAAATAAAAAATGTTTAATTCTATAATCATCAAACTGACATAAAATATCTATAAAATTCTTCCGAATTCTTTTCTTTATATTTTCCGGAAAATTCAATAATAACTTTACTAAAATATTGAATCTATCTATTACAGAAAGCAATGTGGAAGTTGATAATAACATTCCAACCATTTCTTCATTGTCAGTTGGGAAATTCTCAAATGAAGCGAAAAAAGAGAGTATAGGCTTGTATGAAGGGGGTACATTCTCAATTTGCCTTTTACTTGTTTTACTATAGAGAACTGGATCAGTCTCATCTACCATTTTATTGACTACTAAAGATAGTAAATATGAATTAAAGTTTAAATAGCTACTTTTATTCTGAATTTGATTTTCATAATATTGTTGAAGCTCCTTTTTTGAAAGATTATTTTTGTTTTTCTGAATCAATAATTCATTCTCAATGCCCCACAACGAAAAACCAAATTTCTCCTTTATTTGAGTTAAAATGGCTTCGCCAAAATCTGTTCCTTTCTTAAAAAAAGAATCTTCAAATTCCAGTTTAAGTGATGAATATTCATTCAATTGTTTTTTATAAAAGAGAAGTTCTAAAATATACCATTCCATTTCTTTCATAAAACCAACAGAGTCTACATTAAGTACCCAAAGATCTTCTACCTTTGTAATATCTTTAATAATGGTATTTTTAGAATATCGTAAAAAATACTCATTGGCAATAATTGTTGTTCTAAAAAAATCCCTTTTAAGTTCGGAGTTGCTCGATTCTTTTATTTTTAATATGTCTTTTATTGATAGTTTTTTCTGAAAGGCTTTTGCCTTAAGTTTTGTCAAATTCTGCTTATTTGTAACATGCTTTTTCATCTTTAAATTCATCTTCTTCCTCAGGAAATTCTTTATTAAATTTTTTTATTTTAT